>NZ_CP058988.1:3631040-3933626 GCF_019278565.1 Cellulophaga sp. HaHa_2_95
TCATTAGTTTCAAAGGCACTATGTTGTAGTGCTATACCATCTTTAGTAGATCTATTAAAGGGAGGAAAATCTCTATCGGCATAAATTGTTTCTGCTAACACACAATTTACACTCTCCATAAGTGGTACGGTTACCGTCCCAAAATCTTTAGTATATAACATTACGCGCCTAAAAGCCTCTTCATATGTAATCATAGTACGTTCAATCCATTTTTGAGTAAAACTCGTATTCCAACAACAAAAACTAATAATGCTGTTAAGCGCTTTATATTGTTGGGAGTTAATTTTTTTAAACTTAATCGTATTCCTAATTGCCCTCCCAGAAAAACTGCGATTATTAAGAGAATCGTTTCTTTCCAAGGCAAGGTTATCGTTCCGCTATTTAATACTCCAAGTAATCCTGAAATAGAATTTACTAAAATAAAAAAACTAGCCAATGCTGCAATTTTCAATGCTGTATTCCATTTGAAATGATTTAATACGGGCGCCAAAAATATACCACCACCAATACCCACCAACCCTGAAAGAAGACCAATAGCTCCTCCCATAATATAATTGAAATAGGTAGGATACTTTTTTACATCTTGAGCCGCTCTCTTTTTCATAAAAGTTTGGCCCGCCAAAGCTAAAGCAGAAAGCACTAAGGATATCCCTAAGATTATAAAAAAAACGTGCTCATTCAACTTAAATGATGCTCCAATAAATGCCAGTGGAATACTCGTGATCACAAAAGGAATAAAATCTTTGATTTTTGCATGACCATGCTTAAAGTACAAATAACTACTACCACTTACCACTACCAAATTACAAATGAGAGCAATAGATCTTATGGCAAAAAAACTAGGTAAAAATAAGGTGAGTAACGCCAAGTAGCTCGATCCGCCTCCAAAACCAACAGAAGAATACAAAGTGGCAACAATAAAAAACCCTAAACAAAGTAGTAAAAGTTCTGTATTATCTAAGAGCATATCCATTTAATTTATTCATACCGCCGGCTACATTTATGAGTGTAGCATTTGGCCTAAGAGCGCCAATTAATTCTATAGCTTTCTGACTTCTTATTCCTGATTGGCAGATAACATAAATATCTTTCGAATAATTAATAGCTTCTAGTTTGCTTTCTAAAGCGGATAAAGGAATATGTATGGCTTCTTCTAAATGAAATTGTTGGTATTCCGCATCGGTACGGACATCTATTACTTGAAGGTCTTCTTTTTTTAAAAGTTCTGTTAATTCTTGGGTAGTAATTGCACTCCCGCCTATTTCACAACGAAACTCATAAGAATCTTTCAATTGTGTGATAGTGTCGTTTCCTGCTACTTTCTTGAAGTTTATTTTCTGATAGTTCTGAGACAACCCATCAAATAGTAAAAATTTACCTGAGAGCGCTTCACCAATTCCGGTGATAACTTTTACAACTTCTAAGGCTTGTAAGTTTCCTATAATTCCTGGTACCACTCCTAAAACTCCGTTTTCATTGCAATTAGGAATCTCTGCCGGATTTGGCATTGTTGGAAAAATACACCTGTATGTAGGTCCGTCTTCAAAATTAAATACGCTTACCTGCCCTTCAAAGCTATGTAAAGCGCCATATACAAATGGTTTTTTAAGAATAACGCAAGCATCATTCACTAAATAACGGGTAGGAAAGTTATCTGACGCATCTAAAACAACATCATAAGCGGCAATTATAGCCAACGCATTTTCTGTTGAAAGAAAAGTATGGTGTGGTATTAAATTAGTTGCTGAGTTTTGAGCCTGCAATTTTTTGATAAGAGAACTTACTTTAGATTCTCCTACTTCATTTTCGTAATAACTCACTTGCCGATGTAAATTAGACAAGCTTACCACATCACTATCTACAATCCCTAAAGTGCCCACACCCATAGCATTTAAATAGGTTAATGCAGGAACACCTAAACCGCCAGCTCCAACTACTAAAACCTTAGCTTCAGAAAGCTTATTTTGTGCTTCTAGACCAAATTCTTTTAACTGTGTTTGTCGGGTATAGCGTTCTAAATTCATCACTTTGCTACAATTTTTAATGCTTCTTCATATTCTGAAACTGAATTGGCATTTAGGAGTACCTTTTCATCCGGAGGAAAAACAAGGCTAACATCATTGCGAATCAAAAACTTTCGAGGACAACTTCCTTGTCCAGAATTCATATAGTCTACCGCGGCCTTTAAACCTTCTGCTTCCCACAATGCACACAGAGGCTCTGGTAATGGGTTTTCTCTTAACGCAAAAGACGTGGCTAATTTTGTGGTATCTCTAGCTTGTATGAGTTCTTTTAATGCCTTAACATCTATTAATGGCAAATCACAAGCTAAGACCAACCAAGCTACCTTGGGGTGTTTTTTGTGTGCTGATAAGATTCCGTTAAACGGACCTTTAAATTCATTCTCGTCCGTAATTATTTGAAAATTCTCTGGAATTGTGGCTGCTTGATCTTCTCGTATGCTCAAGAAAGTTACATCACAAACCTCTTCCAATAACTTATAAATATAATCACGTTGTGGAATGCCGTGATAAGTAATTAAACCTTTATCTGTTCCCATTCGGGTACTTTTACCTCCAGAAAGCACCAATCCGTAAAGCTTATCTATTGAAGTCATTCTTCCCTCCCGTTTTTTTAGCAAGTTGCACATCAGTAATGGTGATATCTTGAGATAATGCTTTACACATATCATAAATAGTTAAGGCACTTACAGAAACTCCTGTTAGTGCTTCCATCTCTACTCCTGTGCGCTCATTACATTTTACAGTACACGATATATGTAAACTTGTGCCTATTGGCTGTATATCAATAGCTATTTTAGATAAGGCTATTTGATGGCAAAGCGGAATTAGATCAGCAGTTCTTTTGACGGCTTGTATCCCGGCAATCACTGCGGTTTGAATAATACTCCCTTTTTTACCTAAAAAATCTTGAGCAGAAAGTGTGTGGAATACTTCCTGCGGAAAAACCACTTTTCCGGTCGCTATCGCTATTCGTGTTGTAATTTCTTTTTGAGAAACATCAACCATAGTTGCGTTTCCTGAATCATCTATATGTGATAATTTGTTTTCCATTATCCTCCTATTGAAGTCATTGAGTTTGAAAAAATTCCTTTATATTGTTCTTGTGCTTCAAAACCAGTTTTAGCTCTACTGCCCACTGCTTTTAAAATAGCCTCTTTTATATTTTCTTCTGAGTTTTCTGCCCGAAGCGCCGTAATTAAATTAGTACTTGCTTTAGCATACAAACAGGTAATTACATCGCCCGTTGCCGAAATTCTTAAGCGATTACAAGACCCACAAAAGGTTCTTGTAAAAGAAGGGATTACCCCAAAAGTTCCCGCAAAACCAGGAATCTTATAATTCATAGATGTAGAAGTTTTTGGCGATTCTAAGAGGTAATAATCGGGATACGCTTCTGCGATATGAGCCAAAATCTTTTTGTAATCCCAAGTGATGGCACTGAACTCTTTTGAACCTCCATTAAACGGCATTTCTTCCAAGTAACGAACACAAACATTGTAATGTTTCGCTAAATCCAACATCGGAATAATATCATCAATATTTTGCCCTTCTAAGGCAATACAATTGATCCGTACATTAAATCCTTCCGTGATTAAACGGATGATATTTTCATAGACGATATCATATTGTTTGCGTCGGGTAATTTTTTCAAAAACATCTTTAGTAATAGCATCCATGCTTACATTGATATTTTTAATTCCCAAGGCTTTCAATTCTGAAATATAGGGTCCTATTACGGTGGCATTTGTTGTTATGGAAATATCCTCCAAAGCATCCATTTTAGAAAGTTCTCGAAGCAAAACCATTAAATCTTTGCGAACAAAAGGCTCCCCTCCAGTAATTCTAATTTTGGTAATGCCTTGAGACACTAGAATTCTGCTCAGTGTAATTAATTCCTCTATAGTAAAAAGTTTATCATTCTCCGCAAAATTTATTCCTTCAGACGGCATACAGTAATTACAGCGTAAGTTGCAACGGTCTGTAACCGCTAAACGCAGGTAATTAATAGTTCTATTGTGATTGTCTACCAACATAGGCCAAGAGTGCTATAAAACACCAATAAATTAAACGTTAAAAAATAAAATAACCTTACTAAGATCACGAAAAACTAGCCCCCACTCACTGGTGGTATTATGGCTATTTCATCCGTTGAATGTAACAAAGCATTCTCTTCTGCGTACTCGCTATTTATAGCAATAGCAAGGGAAGATAGGGTACTAAATTCTGGAAACAAAACAACCAAAACATCCTTTAACTCTTTTACGGTTGAAGGGTGTTTTGGTTGTGCAGGAACTTCAAACTCAGAAGCTCCAATAATGTCTTTTGCTATCCCGAATAATAAAACTTTCATTCTAATACTTTTGAAGCAGAAAGTTACGGATTATCACTCGCAATAAAAATCCTAAACTGTTATATTTTTGAGATTACTTACGGGTAACATAGGTAGCAGATTCTGGCTTAGCATAATAGCCATTTTCCATTCCTTTTTCAGAAAGGGTCGCATTTTCAAAAACTACCGTTTTAGCAACGTCCATAATCTTATTCCCTTCAGCTTTATGCCAAGAGATAGATTTTGGTAATTTTAGCCCTGAAACCTCGGTCCAATCATTATAGTTAATCCAACTAATTTTGTCAGATTTCTCTCCTGTTCTATAGGTAACGGTATACCCCAACCAAGCCATTTGGTTTGTTGTTGCATCATAATGTAAATAGTAATTATCTTTTGGAGAGGTGCCTACACCTTGATCAAAACTAACTTTTATACCAGGATAAGAGATACCATCTACTTCCAATGCCTCTGTCTCAGAATAATTAACCCCTTTATCTGCTAATACAAATGGCATCGCATAGAAATAAAAATATAAGTTTTTATAAAAAACAGCATCACCTTTAAAATTATTTTCAGGATCTAAGACCCAAGTTTTATCACCTTCATTGCCCCTTTCTACTTCCTCTGAAACTACCTTTTCATTTCTAGTATGTAAATCAATCGTATAGTGTTCAAATCCTTTATCATTTGGTTTAACAAAAGTTAAGGTCTTTTGCGCTCTCCATGTAGCAATACCGCCATGTGCCTCTAAAACTTTCATGAAGTCCTCTGGATACTCCTCCTTACTTTCTGTTGAAGAAACTGTTTCTGCAGTTTCTTTTACGGGTTCAGAAATTTGCTCATTCTTTTTGGTGTCTTTACACGAAAAAAAGAGCGTTACAACTAACGAAATAAGTACTAAGCGCATATTATGTATTTTATGGGTTGAACTGCTGAGTCGGCAAAAATATATATTCATTACAAGTGTTGCCAAAAAACATTAGCTTTAATTTATCGCAAATTAACTTAATACATTTTAAGGACGATATATTAAGATTAGTTTATTTTTGCAGTAATGAATTCAACCAAACATATTAGCAGTCTTCAAAATGCGCTCATCAAAAATGTTTTAGTCTTAAAAGACAAATCAAGAGAGCGTAAAAAAACAGGGAGCTTTTTATTAGAAGGCATACGCGAATTTGAATTAGCACTTAAAGGTAATTATAGCATTGAATCTATATTTTATGCCGAAGATTTATTTTCGGAAACTAAAATTGAAGCTTTAATAGCATCTTTGAGTCCTCAACCAGAACTCATCAGTGTTTCTAAAGAAGTATATCAAAAAATTGCCTACCGCGAAACTACAGAAGGGATCATTGCCGTCGCTAAAGCTAAAGTTCATCAATTAAGTGAATTAAAATTTAAAAATAAAAACCCCTTAATTCTAATTGCAGAAGCACCAGAAAAACCTGGTAATATTGGCGCTTTATTAAGGACTGCAGACGCTGCAAACCTTGACGCTGTAATTATTGCAAACCCAAAAACCGACTTATACAATCCTAATATTATACGGTCAAGTGTTGGCTGTGTTTTTACAAATGCTATTGCCGTGGGCAACACCACAGAAATTATAGCGTTTTTAAAACAGAATAACATTAATATTTTCTGTGCTGCATTAACGGCATCAAAAGTATATACCCAGGTTAGTTTTAAAACTTCTGCTGCCATCGTGGTTGGTACGGAAGCAACAGGACTTTCTGATGAATGGCTAGAAAATGCCACGCAGAACATCATTATTCCTATGGAAGGAGAAATAGACTCCATGAATGTTTCTGTGTCTGCGGCTATCGTAATTTTTGAAGCCAAAAGGCAACGAAGCTTGTAAAAACCAACGCTAACAACCAACATACTAAAATGACATCCGACGTATTATTTTACCTCATTATTGCCATTGTAAGTCTTCAATTTATACTTGAAACCTCATTAGATTTTTTAAATGCTAAGCGCTATAAAGATCCTATTCCTGAAGAATTACATGATGTTTTTGATACCGAAGAATACCAAAAATCTCAAGATTACAAAGCCACTAATTATAAATTTGGACTTATAACTTCTAGTTTTTCGTTAGTACTTACCTTATCGTTTTTAATTTTTGGCGGTTTTAAGTATTTAGATACCATAGCGAGATCTTTCTCTGACAACACCATTGTTATTGCTCTAATCTTTTTTGGAATTATAATGATAGGGAGTGATCTTATTACCACGCCATTTAGTTACTATTCTACATTTGTTATTGAGGAAAAATTTGGATTCAATAAATCTACCCTTAAACTCTTTTTTCTTGACAAATTAAAAGGATGGGTCATGACCATTGTTATAGGCGGAATAGTCATCTCTCTGTTTATTTTATTTTACAATTGGGCAGGTACAAATTTCTGGATCTATGCTTGGGGCTTTATGGCCGTATTTGCGCTAGTCATGAATCTTTTTTACAGTAAACTAATTGTTCCTTTATTTAACAAACAAACGCCTTTAGAGGAAGGTTCCTTAAAAACTAAGATTGAAACCTACGCACAGAAAGTAGGTTTTGAACTCAAAAACATCTTTGTGATTGATGGCTCCAAAAGGTCTACAAAAGCGAATGCTTACTTCTCTGGTTTTGGCAGGGAAAAAAGAGTAACTTTATATGACACCTTAATTAATGATTTAAATGAAGACGAGATTGTGGCTGTTTTAGCCCATGAAGTAGGCCATTACAAACGCAAACATATTATCTTTAACTTAATTAGCAGTATCTTATTAACAGGATTTACGCTATTTGTACTATCCTTTTTTGTGAACACACCCGAAGTTTCTTTAGCTATTGGCGTTAGTGTTCCTAGTTTTCATGCTGCATTAATTGGTTTCGGAATTTTATACAGCCCTATTTCAGAAATTACTAGTTTGGTGATGAATATTCTATCTAGAAAATTTGAATACCAAGCAGATGATTTTGCGAAGAATACATTTTCAGCGACGCCATTAATTACCTCATTAAAAAAATTATCAAAAAATAGTTTAAGTAATCTCACCCCCCACCCTGCTTATGTTTTTATGCATTATTCACATCCACCATTAATTGCCCGAATTAAAAACCTAAAGGCATAATTTTTGTAGGATAGTTAAACGGATTGTATTAAATTTAAGAGATGATGACAGAAGCTGATATAGAAAAAGAAAATAAACAGATTGCGAAGCAGTACAAAGAATTGCTTCGTATCAGTTATCAAACGCTTACCGATGAAGATAAAAAACTTATCAGGACGGCATTTGACACTGCTGTTGACGCCCATAAAGATCAGCGTAGAAAATCTGGCGAAGCTTATATCTTTCATCCTATTGCTGTGGCTAAAATTGTAGCTTCTGAAATTGGTTTGGACGCCGTTTCAATTGCTTCTGCGCTACTACATGATGTGGTAGAAGATACAGAATACACTTTGGATGACATTGAACGTATGTTCGGAGAAAGTGTTGCTCGTATTGTAGACGGACTTACTAAAATTGCGCACCTGAAAAAAGATATGAACATATCTCAGCAGGCAGAAAATTTTAGAAAGATGTTATTAACGCTTAATGATGACATCCGTGTAATCATTATTAAAATTGCAGACAGATACCACAATATGCTTACGATGGATTCGATGCCAGAGTATAAGCAAGTAAAAATAGCTTCAGAAACACTCTATATCTACGCCCCATTAGCACATAGAATTGGGCTCTATAATATTAAAACGGAGCTCGAAGACTTAAGTTTAAAGTATACGGAGCCTGAAGTTTACAATGATATCCTTGGCAAAATTGAAGAAACCAAGGAAGAGCAAAAACAATATATTGAAGATTTCTCTGGCGTTATTAGTGATTCTTTAGACAAAGAAGGACTGAACTACACCATTAAAGGAAGAATGAAATCTATTTATTCGATCCGTAAGAAGATGGTTGCGCAAAGCGTTACCTTCGATGAAATCTATGACAAATTTGCGATTCGGATTATCTATAAATCAGACAAACCGAATGAAAAGTTTTTAGCATGGAAAATTTATTCTATTGTAACAGATCACTTTACACCAAATCCTGTGCGCTTAAGAGATTGGATTTCATCGCCTAAATCTACGGGATATGAAGCCTTGCACATCACGGTAATGGGTCCTATGGGTAAATGGGTAGAAGTACAAATTAGAAGTGAACGCATGCATGAAATTGCAGAAAAAGGGTATGCTGCACACTATAAATACAAGCATGGCAATCAAAAAGAAATAGGCATTGAAGATTGGCTTAATAAACTACAAGAAGCATTAGAAAATGCAAATACGAATGCTGTAGATTTTGTAGAAGAATTTAAGTTGAACTTATATTCAAAAGAAATCTTTGTATTTACCCCTAAGGGAGAATTAAAATCACTCCCTAAAAACTCAACACCTCTAGATTTTGCATTTAATATTCATACAGAGGTAGGTATGCATACTCGTGGCGCAAAGGTTAATGGAAAATTAGTTCCTTTAAACACCACATTAAACAGTGGTGATCAAGTAGAAATAATTACTTCAGAAAACGCACATCCCAACCAAAGCTGGCTAGATTACGCTACAACAGCACGTGCTAGAGCTAAAATAAAATCTACACTACGCGAGGAAAAAAAGAGTGTAGCCTTAGAGGGTAAAGAAATTCTACGAAGAAAATTAAAATCGCAAAAAATTAATTTCTCTGAAGACACCATTAATAAAATGGTCTTATACTTTAAGCTTAAAACAAGCTTAGATTTATTTTACAGAGTAGGTATTGGCGCCATAGACAATCAGAAGATTAAAGAATATAGCGCCTCTGATAGTAATGCATTTATTAACTTTTTTAAGAATAGAATTCGCAGGCCACAGACTTTAGAAGATGTAGATAAAGACGAGATTACGTCTAAATATGATTTACTTGTTTTTGGCAAAGAAGAAGAGAAATTGCCGTACAAAATGTCTCCTTGCTGTAGTCCTATTCCAGGAGATGATGTGTTTGGATTTCTAAGCATTAATGAGGGTATTAAGGTACACGCAAAAACATGTCCTAATGCCATATCACTTCAGTCTAACTATGCATACCGAATCATAAGTGCAAAATGGATAGATTCTAGTCAACAAGAATTTACCGCAGAAATTAACCTTACAGGTATTGATAATTTAGGCTTAGTGAGCAGCATTACAGAGGTTATTTCTGGAAACATGCACGTAAACATGCGCAATATAAATTTTAGCACAGATGGCGGCACGTTTAAAGGAAAAATAACGGTAGTGGTTAAGAATAATGAAATATTAAAAAAACTTATCAACAATTTAAAGGGCATTAACGGTATAGACAAAGTAACTAGAATTTAAATTTTAGCTGTACATTTGCAACCTGAATGATGCAAAAGTTCTTATGAGCAATAACAAGAACCAAGACATCGTAAAAAATGTCTTTACAAAATTTTTAGAAGAAAACGGGCACCGGAAGACACCTGAACGATACGCTATACTCCAAGAAATTTACGATAGCGAAGAACATTTTGATATTGAAAGTTTGTACATCAATATGAAAAATAAAAACTATCGGGTAAGTCGTGCTACACTATACAACACCATAGAACTTTTATTGGACTGTAAACTGGTACGTAAGCACCAGTTTGGAAAGAATCAAGCACAGTATGAGAAATCATATTTTGATCGTCAACATGATCATGTAATTCTTACAGATACCGGCGAAGTTATGGAGTTTTGCGATCCTCGTATTCAATCTATCAAAAAGACTATAGAAGAAGTATTTGATATCTCAATAACAAATCATTCGCTTTATTTCTATGGTACAAAAAACAAAGCAGAAAACAACGACGATAATAAAAACAACTAACCAAATACACTAATGGCTGTAGATTTACTACTTGGGCTTCAATGGGGAGACGAAGGAAAAGGAAAAATTGTTGATGTACTTACTCAAGATTACGACATAATAGCGCGTTTTCAAGGGGGTCCAAACGCAGGACACACTTTAGAATTTGATGGTATCAAACATGTTTTACATACGATACCTTCAGGAATATTTCATAAAGGTGCAATGAATATTGTTGGAAATGGTGTGGTAATAGACCCTGTCATTTTTAAAAAAGAATTAGACAATTTAAAGCAATTTAATCTTGATATTAAATCGATCTTATTAATATCAAGAAAAGCACATTTAATTTTGCCTACACACCGTTTGCTTGATGCAGCTTCTGAAACAGCTAAAGGAAAAGCAAAAATTGGTTCTACATTAAAAGGTATTGGTCCAACATACATGGATAAAACCGGCAGAAACGGAATGCGTGTTGGCGATTTAGAATTTTCTGATTGGAAAGAAAAATATAGAATTCTTGCTGATAAGCATGAAGCTATGATTGGTTTTTACAATGTAGACATACAGTATGATTTACCTGAACTAGAAGCAGAATTTTTTAAGGCTGTAGAAGCTTTAAAAGAACTTACTTTTATTGATAGTGAAGAATATTTATTTAAAGCACAAAAAGAAGGTAAAAAAATATTAGCAGAAGGTGCACAAGGATCGCTGTTGGATATTGATTTTGGAACCTATCCGTTTGTAACTTCTTCTAACACAACAGCAGCAGGTGCTTGTACTGGTTTAGGGGTTGCTCCTAATCAAATTGGCGATGTTAAAGGTATTTTTAAAGCATACACTACGCGTGTAGGTAGCGGACCATTTCCTACGGAATTGTTTGATGCCGATGGAGAAACCATGGGAAGAGTTGGTAATGAGTTTGGTGCTACCACTGGTAGAGCAAGACGTTGCGGATGGCTAGATTTAGTCGCTTTAAAATATGCCGTTCAAATTAATGGTGTTACAGAGTTAATGATGATGAAAGGCGATGTACTTAGTGGTTTTAAAAAACTAAAAGTATGTACTTCTTATAATTACAAAGGAGAGACTATCACTCATTTACCGTATAATATTGAAGCAGAAAACTTAACTCCTATCTACAAAGAGATGGAGGGTTGGAATGAAGATTTGACAAAAATGACTTCTGAAGATCAATTCCCTAAAGCTTTAAATGAATACATTTTATTTTTAGAAGAGGAATTAGAAGTGCCTATAAAAATAGTTTCAGTAGGCCCGGACAGGACACAAACGATACACAGATAAATTTAAAAGCCACTTTCGAGTGGCTTTTTTTTATACCTAGTCCTCTACAAACGTATATAGTTCTAATTAAAATCTCTATATTAGATTAAATAGAACTAGAGATAGCCTATCACTAAAAATTCAATAAAATGAAGCTTTCAATTAAATTCATATGCATCATACTTTTCTTATCTTATGATCACTGTAAGGGGCAAGAAAAGACACTAGTTGGAAATGACGTTATAGTATCTTTTATTAATGATATTATAAAGAGTGACTCGTCAGACCTTCCACAGTTCTATGCCTATACCGACGTTCATAAATCCTCGAAAGGAAATCCGAAATTTGAGTTCTTAATACCATTTGTTATAGATCAATTAAGAACAAGTAGTTCCACAAAAGATATAACCAAGAGCCAAGTAGTATCGTATAAAGAAGCTCTTATTTTATTTAAAGGAACGAGTTCGGAAGAGCGACTAAGCAACATTCATTATTCAATAACTGACTTCATCTATTTCTGGATATTTCCAGATGACATACAAAAAGGAGAGTTTCTAATGTTTATTATTGAAAATGACAAAATAATCTCTTTTTTCCCATATGTACACCTCACCGATAGGCAAAAAATTGTTCCGTTTTTATTGAATAAAAAGCACAAAGAAGAAGATTTTATATTAATAAAAGCTTAATTATTGAATATTCAATTAGCCTTTCATACTAAAACAACCTCTAGATAGTTTTATTTATTTCGCAGCCGTTTGACTATAATAGTGGGGGAAATACTAAATTTATGCTAATCGGCTTTTGCCTGTATTAAAAATCCCTATTTTTGAGCAAAATTTTAAACCTAGTGCAAAAACTCTTTGTTTTATTTTTAGTCCTATTTAGTTCAGCCTTAAGTTTTGCACAGCAAGACACACTTGCTGAAAACAAGCAAATAAATATTGTTTACGGTGGTACCTTTACTAAAGATGAAGCTAAATATCCTGGCGCTTCCACATTTAGTATGGATGACAGACAGGTGCAATTTGAGCACCAAGGAGCCGATTTATGGTGCGATTATGCTATATTTTATCAGAAGGAAAACCGATTGAAAGCAGTAGGTAATATACGCCTTCAACAAGGAGATTCTGTTCAAATGACCAGTGGCAAAGTAGATTATGATGGAAATACAAAGCTTGCCAAAGCATGGCAAAATGTAATTTTAGAACAAAACCCTGGAATGCGATTAGAAACGGATACCCTACGTTTTGATCGTGAGAAGCAAGAAGCATACTATAAAGATTTTGGCACGGTCATAGATTCTACCAACACGCTTACCAGCCAGATTGGTCGCTATTACATGGAAACAAAAAAATATCAGTTTCTAGATAGCGTGCATATAGATAACCCTGAATACAAAGTAGATTCTAAACAGCTTGACTATTATACCTCTTCTAAGAACGCCTATATGTACGGACCTTCTACCGTAACAGGTAAAACCTATAAAATTTATTGTGAGCGTGGCTTTTATGATACTAAGGTAGAGAGTGGTTACGGAATTAAAAACACACGAATAGATTACAACAACAGAATAATTGTTGGAGATAGCGTTTATTTTAACAAAGCAAAAGAGTATGCCTCTGCCACCAATAACATAACCATTACAGACACGGTAAATAATGGAATTATTCGCGCACATTATGCCGAGGTATTTAAAGCTAAAGATTCTGTATTTGCGACAAAAAGAGCGGTAGCCATAAGTTTGGTAGAAAAAGATTCGCTTTACATTCATGGAGACACTTTAATGATCACCGGAAAACCGGAAAAGAGAATCATGCGCGCTTTTAAAAATGCTAAATTTTACAAAACTGATTTAAGCGGAAAAGCAGATTCTATTCATGTAGAAGAAATTACCGGCTTAACACAACTGATTGGGAAAAAAATCCCGAAGGATACCAAAGAAATAAATTGGCCAAAATATTACCCCGTGATATGGAATGGCGAAAATCAAATGACCGGAGATAGTATTCATTTGATATCAGACCTTGAGACTGAAAAATTGGATTCTCTAAAAGTGATAAAAAATGCTTTTATAGTTTCTTTTGATACCATAGGAAAAACAGGATACAACCAAGCAAAAGGAATAGATCTTTACGGGAAATTTCTTGAGAACACTTTAGATGAAGTAGACTTAATAGGAAATACCGAAGTTGTTTACTGGATGTATAATGACGACCAAGAACTAATTGGAATCAATAAAACCATCTGTAGTAAAATCAACATCACTTTTGTAAATAATGATGTTGAAAACCTTACCTTCTATGTAGATCCTGATGGTGATATTTTTCCTGAGAAAGATTTAGAAGAAGAGTTAAGAATTTTGAAGGGAATGGTTTGGCGCGGCGATGAACGTATTTTAACTAAAGATGATATCTTTGATGAAGATGACAACAACATCAAGCTCGTGGTGATACAAGGAATAGAAAACCCTATTGACATTGATGCAGAGGAAGAGCAACGCAGTAAAAATGCATCAGATCCTGTAAATAATTTACCCACGAATGTTGCTAGTCCATCCCCTAACAACAAGGCTGTATTAACCAAAAGTACGTCTAGCAAAATTAAAACTGCTGATAAAAAGTCTAATTAAGGCTATGAAAGAAGGCTTTTACAAACATCAAACTCAAACAACGCCACATCCTCTAGCCTTAGAAGTTTCTCATGCTAAAGGAAGTTATATCTATGATACGGACGGCAACGCACATTTAGATTTGGTAGCTGGAGTCTCTGCTTGTAGTTTGGGACACTGTCATCCAAGAGTATCGCAGGCTATAAAAGACCAAGTAGATCTTTATGCACATGTCATGGTTTACGGGGAATACATTCAAAAACCTGCTGTAGCATATACTACACTCCTAGCCTCATTACTACCCGAAAGTCTTGAAACCACCTATTTGGTTAATTCAGGTACTGAGGCTATTGAAGGAGCTTTAAAATTAGCACGAAGAGCAACAGGCAGAACAGAGATTTTTGCAGCTAAACATGCCTATCATGGCAATACCATGGGAAGTTTAAGTGTAATGGGCTATGAAGAACGAAAAAGTGCATTCAGACCCTTATTACCAGATGTTCGGTTTTTACATTTTAATGATGAATCCGCTATTGCAGCCATCACCGAAAAAACCGCTGGCGTTATTTTAGAAACGATTCAAGGAGGAGCGGGATTTATTGTTCCTGAAAATAATTTCTTAACAAAAATTAGAAAACGCTGCTCGGAAGTAGGCGCACTACTCATATTAGACGAAATACAACCTGGTTTTGGTAGAACAGGAAAATTGTTTGCTTTTGAACATTATAATTGCATTCCGGATATCTTAGTGATAGGAAAAGGAATGGCAGGCGGTTTACCTGTAGGTGCATTTGTAGCATCACGCAACTTGATGCAAACACTACAGGACGCTCCAAAATTAGGCCACATCACCACTTTTGGTGGTAACCCTGTAATTGCAGCAGCATGTTTAGCTACTTTACGTGAAATTACCGAAACAAATTTAATTGCAGAAACTTTAGAAAAAGAAAGGCTTTTTAGAACCTTATTGCAGCACAAATTAATTAAAGAAATTAGAGGAAAGGGATTGATGCTCGCACTAATTGTTGAAGACTTAGAAGTTGCAAACCATTTAATACTGACTGCTGCTAAAGAAAAACTAATTCTTTTTTGGCTATTGTTTGAGCCTAAAGCAGTACGCATTTCTCCACCGCTAACCATTTCCAATCAGGAGATTACAGCAGGTTGCCAACAAATTATATCCATTTTAAATCAGTATTAAACTTATTTTGTTAACTATTTTGTTAATAATACGGAAGGTTTATCTCCGTAAAAATAAGCTGTATGTACTATATTTAAATTATTAGAAAAAAGAAAGGCCTATGGCATTAGATGCAGAAGAAAGACCAAGCCAACCTATTACCAAGTTTGAATCCATGTTAAAGACAGATGATGTCTATTTTTTTGACTCGGAAGATTTTGAGGATATTATTCATCATTATCTAAACAATGGAAAAATTGCGTTGGCAAAAAAGGCTATTAAGATTGGCTTACAGCAACATCCAGGTGCAATTGAGCTAAAGCTTTTGCAAATAGAGGTTTTTGTTTTTGAAAACAAACTTGAAGAAGCCGAAAATATGCTGGATGATTTACAGCAACTAGATCATCGAAATGAAGAAATATACATTCAACGTGCTAATATTTTTTCTAAGAAAGATGATCATTTAGGAGCTATAAATTTACTTCAGAAAGCGCTGGACTTAACCGATGATGGTTTTGATATTTATTCCCTATTGGGAATGGAGTATCTTTTCATGGACGATTTTGAAATGGCCAAAAAAAGCTTCATGAAATGCGTTGAGTTTGATGATGAAGATTATTCCTCCTTATATAACGTAATTTACTGCTTTGAGTTTTTAGAAGATTTTGATGGCGCCATTGTGTATCTTAACGATTATCTAGAGGATAATCCCTATTCTGAAGTTGCATGGCATCAATTGGGGAAACAGTACTTTTCAAAGAAAATGTACAAAGAAGCTTTAAGTGCCTTTGATTTTGCTATTATTTCAGACGATAGGTTTATAGGTGCTTATTTTGAAAAAGGAAAAGTATTAGAAAAACTTGGCCTTTATAATGAAGCTATTGATAATTACGAAACTACCATTACTATAGAGGACCCCACTTCTCATGCCTATTTACGTATTGGCAAATGCCATGAAAAATTAGGAAATGAAGAAATGGCTAAATATTACTTCTACCATACGGTTCATGAAGATCCACTTCTTGATAAAGGCTGGTTAGCCATTACCGATTTTTATTACCGTCTAAAAAACTACGACCGAGCGGCTTATTACATTAGTAAAGCCATAAATATTGATAGTGAAAATCCGGTGTACTGGAAAAAAAGCGGTAAAATAAATGCTGCACTTCAACGCTATGACGAGGCTGACTTTGCTTTTAAACAAGCGGTAGACTTTGGTAATTACGAATTAGATACTTGGTTATTATGGGCTTTCGTTAATGAGAAAAATGAAAACCACGAATCTGCTATAGCCATACTCACACAAGGAAAAGAATTTCATCCTGAGGAAGCAGATATTTTATTTGCACTTTCTGGCAATCATAGTTTGTTAGGAGATATTAAAATGGCACGAGATTACGTTACGGAAGCATTAATTTTAAACGCCAAGGGTTTAGAAACTTTTCAAATTAATTACCCAAAATTCTGTGCAACAGATTGGATGCAAAACATATTAGAACAATATAAAAATGCTTCCAAATAAAAAAACTATTTTTGTTTTTTTAGCTTATGGAAAATCGCAATTTATTACACTATTTTTTTATCACCTTAAAAGGAATGGCAATGGGTGCTGCAGATGTAGTACCAGGTGTTTCTGGTGGTACCATCGCATTTATTTCTGGAATTTACGAAGAACTTATAGATTCTATAAATAATATAAATCTATCGCTTTTTAAAACTTTAAAAACAGAGGGAATAAAAAGCTTTTGGAAGCAACTTAACGGAAATTTCTTAGTAGCTCTATTTTTAGGAATTGGGATTAGTGTACTTTCTCTTGCTAAAGGAATTAGTTGGTTACTTTTAAATCAACCCGTTCTTTTATGGTCTTTCTTTTTTGGCCTTGTAGTTGCTAGTATCTTATTTGTAGGTAAATCTGTTGAAAAATGGAATGTAGCTACTATCGTTATGCTGGTTATTGGCACAGGTCTCGCCTATTATATTACAACCTTACCTATTGCTGACAATACAGATAGCTTACCATTTTTATTCTTATCTGGTGCCTTGGCTATATGCGCTATGATTCTCCCGGGAATATCTGGTGCCTTTATACTCGTTCTATTAGGTTCGTACAAAGTTATTTTAGATGCCGTTCATGAGTATGATTTAAAAATTGTAGCTACCGTTGGCTTAGGTGCAATTTTTGGCTTATTAAGCTTTGCAAGAGTTTTAAAGTGGATGTTTAAGCATTATAAAGATTTAACCTTAGCCGTACTTACTGGGTTTATTTTAGGATCTTTAAATAAGATATGGCCTTGGAAAAAAATACTAGAGACTAAAGTTTTTGGAGATAAAATCATTACCGTTGCGGAGGAAAATGTTTCTCCATTTTCTTATGAAGGCGATCACCAATTAATGTTTGCTATTATTTTAGCCCTTGTTGGTTTTTCTTTAATAATACTCTTAGAAAAATTAGCCTCTAAAAAGTAAACCGTGTAGTTATGCAAGCACCTAGAACATTTTCAGATAAGTTTTGGCTTGTCATAAAAGGCTTGTGCATGGGTGCCGCAAATAAAGTGCCTGGAGTTTCTGGAGGTATTGTAGCCTTTGTAGGCGGATTTTATGAAGAGTTTATTTATTCACTTCAAAAAGTAAACTTAAAGGCTTTTAAGCTTCTTTTCAATAGTAGATTTAAAAGCTTTTACAGATATATTAATGGTCAGTTTTTAGCCTTATTGATTTTTGGGATGCTAGTGAGTTACTTCAGCATCTCTAAACTTTTAGATTACTTTTTAGAACGCAAAGAACTTTATGTTTGGTCAGCCTTCTTCGGTATGATTATAGGCTCAATCTATTATATTTCCAAAGATTTTAACCATTGGAATAGGAAGACTATTTCGGCAGGAATATTCGGTTTAATCTTAGGAATTGCTATTAGCTTTCTTAATCCAGCAACGCAAAATGATAATCTAGTTTTTATTTTCTTCTGCGGAATCATAAGTGTTTCAGGTATGACACTCCCTGGATTATCAGGATCATTCATCTTAATTTTATTAGGAAACTATGTCTTGCTATTGGTCGATTCTGTAAATTCTCTTTTTGATACATTTTCAGAATTTCTACAGGGCGATTTTAGTTTTTATCAAAATGAAAAAAGAGTAAAAACCTTAAAAATACTAGCCGTGTTTACCGCAGGCTCTACAGTAGGCTTAGTAACACTATCACATTTACTCACCTACTTACTTAAACATTTTAAGCACATCACAACTGCCATCATCATAGGTTTTATTACAGGATCACTAGGTGTAGTTTGGCCCTGGAAAAAAACAATCCTAAAAACAACTTTAGACGGAAGCCTACAGTTAGATTCCAATGGCAATGAAATTATAGTTAATTACAAAAGATATTTACCAGAGATTACGAGTTCAGAAACATGGTGGGCATTTTTATTTGTAGCAGTAGGTATCTTTATATTTTTAGGTTTAGATTGGTATGGAAAACAAAGAAAATAAAATTCGTTTTGGCTTAATAGGAAAAGATATCGATTACTCTTTTTCAAGGGCCTATTTTACTCAGAAATTCAAAGACTTAGAGCTACCTAATTACTCCTACGAAAACTTTGATTTTCAAGACATAAATGAACTTAGCGAGGTTTTAAAAAAGAATACAAATATTAATGGTTTCAACATCACCATACCCTATAAAGAGGAAGTGTTCCCTTTTTTAGCTCTTATAGATGAAAAAGCTAAAGCTATTGGGGCAGTAAACACTATTAAATTTACAAAGGACGGATTAAAAGGATACAATACGGACTATTACGGATTTCAAAAATCTATAGAACCTTTTATACAACCACATCATAAAAAAGCATTAATCCTAGGCACAGGTGGCGCTTCTAAAGCCATCGCATTTGTGTTTAAAGAGTTGGGAATTGAGTATACTTTTGTTTCTAGAAGAAAAAAAGAGGGGCAATTCACCTACGAGGAACTGAACCAACAATTAATAGAAGACTATACTGTTCTTGTTAATTGTACGCCCGTTGGAACATTTCCAGCTATTCACGAAAAGCCTGCACTACCCTATGAATTTATTACTGCGAAGCATTTGTTATTTGATCTAATTTATAACCCTGAAAAGACAGCTTTTTTATTGGCTGGAGAAGCACAAGGAGCACAGATTAAAAATGGCGACAAAATGTTGGAACTACAAGCAGAGAAAGCTTGGGAAATATGGAATAGTTAGCCGCATGGCTTTTAGAGTTAAAATCTTTAAATAATTAGAATTTCTACACAACTTTTTTACATTTTTTTTGGTATTCAAGTGGTTGTTACTATCTTACCAATGAATTAGGCAAAAAAGCCAAATACGTACATAATGTTGGACGAGAAAGACGAGAAACTATCAAATGATAGTAGTAAGGAAAATTCAGTAGAAACAAATGAAGTGGTGAATACTCCTTCAGAAAACCAAGCTACTGATGATGTAGAAGCAACTTCTAAAAGCAGCGCTGAAGAAAGTAAAGAGCTCAATGAGGAGAACATTGTTAGTGAAGATGTTCTTGAGGAAATTGATGATTCTAATGCAGAAGATGCAGAAGACACTGATAATCACCAAAGGCATGTTATTCCTCTTTTGGATTACCACGCAATGTCTATGGAGAATTTAGTTGGGGAATTACAACGTCTTGTTAAGAATGAGAAAGTACAAGCCATCAGAAAACATATTGATGGCATTAAGTATGAGTTTGATTTAAAATTTCAAGAATTTTTAGAGCATAAAAAAGAAGAATTTGTCAGCAATGGCGGAAACGAAATAGACTTTAAATACAACTCTGTCACTAAAAGACAATTCAACGAGGTTTATTCAGAATATCGGGAAAAGAAAAACCAATACCATAAGAGTCTTGAAAATAGTTTAAAAGACAATCTTGAAAAAAGACTTCAAATTATTGAAGATTTAAAAGGATTGGTTAATGTAGAGGAGGACATAAATACTACCTACAAAAATTTTAAAGATTTACAGGAAAGCTGGCGTACTGCTGGGCCTATTCCAAGAAATAATTATAATGATGTATGGCGAACATACCACCATCACATTGAAATTTTTTATGATTTCTTACATCTAAATCGTGAATTAAGAGATTTAGATTTCAAACGAAATCTAGAAGAAAAACAAAAACTTGTAGAAAGAGCAGAAGCACTAGAAACAGTAGCTGACTTAAATATGGCTTTTCAAGAATTACAGACCTTACATAAAATCTGGAAAGAAGATATTGGCCCTGTAGACAAAGAACACCGTGAGGCTATCTGGGAACGTTTTAGCAATGCTACAAAAGCGCTACATAGCAGACGACAAGGACATTTTGCTGAACTTGAAAAAACCTATGAAGTCAATCTGGTAAAAAAACATGAGATTATAGAAGGCATTAAGGCTATCACCACGAATGTTTCTAAAAACCATAAAGGTTTACAACAGCAAATTAAAGAAATTGAAGCGCTTAGAGAAAGCTTCTTCAGTGCTGGAAAAGTACCGCAAAAAGTAAATGAAAAAACTTGGGCTTCTTTTAAAGATAGTGTTCGTGATTTTAATAGACAAAAGAATGCTTTCTACAAAGATCAAAAGAAAGAGCAACAAGATAATTTAGATAAGAAGAGAGCCTTATTAGAGCTAGCACTATCTTTAAAAGATAGTGAAGACACTGAAATGGCTACTTCTGAAATGAAGCGCATACAAAACGAGTGGAAAAAAATTGGCCATGTTCCTCGCAAGTTTTCTGATAAAATCTGGAAGCAATTTAAAGATGCATGTAACCATTATTTTGATCGTTTGAATGCGAGTAAGAATGAAGCACAAAAAGACGAGTTAGAAAATTTTGAGCTTAAAGCCGCTTGCCTAGAACGTTTACAAGGTTTTCATTTATCAGGTAATAGAAATGAAGATTTAGACGCTATTAAAGGTTTTATAGCAGAATGGAAAGCTATTGGACGCGTGCCTTTCAATAAGAAAAGTATCAATGCTAAATTCAATAAAATATTAGATGCCTTATTCAAAAAGCTAGACATAGAACGTCAAGAAGCTGAAATGATGAAGTATGGTAATAAAATTCAGCAAATCACCAATGGTGAAAATACAGAACATGCTTTACAGAGAGAACGTACTTTTATCCGCCGTAAGATTGATGAAAGCAAAAGTGAAGTTCGCCAGCTAGAAAACAATTTACAATTCTTTTCAAATGCTTCTGAAGATAGCCCGGTTGTAAAAGACGTGATTAAAAAGATTAACGCACATAAAGAAGATTTAGCTACTTGGAAAGCAAAATTAAAGAAACTTAATATTCTTAAAAACAATTTAAACAAAGAAGAAGTTGAAGAAGAAAATGATGGCGCAGATGCTGAAAATGAAACTGAAGCTTAATTAACGCCTTAGGCCAATGATATACTTAATTGTAGGTAATACTGGCGCTGGTAAAACAACTTATTCCCACCAACTTAAAGAAAAAGTTGGTGGGTTTTTGTTTTCTATAGACGTCTGGAATTCTGTTCTTTTTCTTCCAGATAAAAAAGATGAAGATGGTTTAGCTTGGTATCTGGAGCGAATTGATCGCGCAGAGGACCTGATGCAAGAACAGCTACTGCAACTACAAAGAATTGGAATAGATGCTATTCTAGATTTAGGATTTTCAAAATATGAGCATCGGCAAAAGTTTAGAGATTTTGCTCAAGCCAATAGCATTGAAGTTGAACTACACTTTCTAGATATCCCAAAAAAAGAACGACAAAAACGGGTTACGCAACGGAATATCGAAAAAGGAGCTACTTTTTCTTTCGAAGTTACGAATGAAAATCTTGAGTTTATGGAAGAGTGGTTTGAAACACCGACTTCCGAAGAATTACATAATGCCGTTATACGTATCCTATAAAGTAAGCTGTTCTATTCCAAAAAATGAATATTGCTTTTTTATAGTAGTTATCTTGCTAAAAATTAGTATCTTATAAGGAAGACTCAACGACACACCTTAAAACTAACACTATGAAAAGCAAATCTAATTATTCCCATAATAAGCCATGGAAAGCATTATTGGTGGCCTTACTAATTTTTGGAACTGTGCCACAAAGTAGTGCCGCTACTATTTTACAAGAAGAGAAACAAGAGGAATTTGCTCAATACAAGGGTAAAATTATAGATGCCAATAGTAAAAAAGAACTTGTATTTGCAACAATTACCATACAAAATTCTAATATAAGTACGGTAACAAACACAGAGGGCGATTTCGCTTTAAAAGTTCCTAAAGCTTTGGCAGACCCCACAGTTTCCATAAGCTTCTTAGGGTATAAGACAAAAGAGTTAAGCCTAAAAGAACTTAAAGACAATGATAAGATTGCATTAGAAACAGCAGTTACCGCTTTATCTGAGGTTAATATTGTTGTCCCTAAGAATGCAGAACTTCTTGTTCGAGAAACATTAAATAAAAAAGGTGTAGATTATTTTGAATTCCCCACCCTGATGACCGCTTTTTACCGTGAAACCATAAAAAAGAGAAAGAAAAATGTTTCATTGTCTGAAGCGGTAGTCAATATTCATAAAGCGCCATATACTACAAAGCAAAACGATGCGGTAGAATTATATAAGGCAAGAAAAAGTACTGATTACAGTAAATTAGATACCTTAACTTTAAAATTACAAGGAGGCCCCTTCAATACCCTATTTATCGACTTAATGAAATATCCGGAGTATGTCTTTACACAAGAAACCATTCCGCTTTACAACTATACCTTTGAACGTTCCGCTAGAATTAATGATCAATTAATCTATGTTATAAGTTTTTCTCAGAAAGAAAACTTGACAGACCAACTCTATAAAGGACAGCTATTTATAGATGCTGAACATAAAATTTTGACTAGCGCTATCTATGAATTAAATATTACAGATAGAGAAAACGCCGCACGTATGTTTGTAAAACGAAAACCTGCTAAAGCCAATGTATATCCTACTGCTGTAGCTTATCGTGTAGACTATAGAGAGAAAGATAATAAGTGGTATTATGGCTACAGTAATGTCATGTTGGAGTTCAAAATTAATTGGGATGATCGATGGTTTAATTCTGTGTATAGCATGACCTGTGAAATGGCCGTAACCGATTGGGAAAAAAATGTAGGTAAAAACTTAAGAGGAAAAGAAAAATTACGCAGAAATATAATTCTTAGTGATGAAGCCCTAGGTTTCTCTGATCCTGACTTCTGGGGAGAATACAATATTATTGAACCCGAAAAATCTATCGAATCTGCGATTAAGAAAATTCAACGACAAATTAAAAAAGATAAAATAGGCGGTACAGCCGCAATCCCGAAGCCTTAAAACAAATTTTACAACACCTGAAAAAGGCCGATTCTTCGGTCTTTTTTATTTTAATAAACCTGTATAATTAAATATGTTAAATTAAGGCTTCCATACAATTATACTATTAGTTTTTCGTTCTTCTATTTGTAATATATTTCTCACTTCATAAATCAATAGCATGCTTGCTCCAAAAGCGCACAAAGAAGAAGAAAAAAGATTAGCTGAGCTTCAATCTTATAATATTTTAGACTCTTTACCCGAAGAAGACTACGATAATTTATCTAAGATAGCCTCCGAAATATGTGGCACTCCTATTTCAATGATTACCCTTGTAGATGAAAATCGGCAATGGTTTAAGTCTTCTTATGGCGTAGATATAAAAGAAACTCCTAGAGAGATATCTTTTTGTGGTCATACCATAAATCACTCTGGAGATGTATTTATAGTTCCTGACACAAGAAAAGACGAGCGCTTTTTTGACAACCCTATGGTTACAGGAGAATCTAATGTAGTTTTTTACGCCGGAGTTCCTTTAATGACGGCAAATAACTTACCAATTGGCTCTTTGTGTGTTATAGATCACGAACCAAAGACCTTAAACAAAAGTCAGATAGAATCGCTTCAAGCGCTATCAAATCAAGTTATGAAGTTAATAGAGCTTCGTAGAAATGAACTCTTATTACAGCAAGCCTTAGTCAATCAAAAAGAGAAAAACACAGAACTAGAACGCTTTGCCTATATTGCCGCACATGATTTGAAGTCTCCATTAAATAATATTACCACCTTAACAGATATTTTCATCGATCAATATGGAATCAATATAGATACACAAGGATCAGATATTTTAAATATGATTGTGAGTTCTTCTAACCGATTAAAAGGACTTATTGAAGGCTTGTTAGAATATAGTAAGAGTGACAATCTGTTAAAAGAAAAAAATAAAGAGGTCAGCATAGAGAATATAAAGAATAACATCAATAGCATATTTAGCAGCAACCCTCACATTCATTTAACAGTCATATCAAAATTAAAAAAGGTTACTATTAATGAAACCGCATTAGATCAAATACTCATCAATTTGGTTACCAATGCCATAAAATACAATGACAAAGGCGAGGTTCAAATTACAATAGGAATTGACGCTTCTAAAACACACTACCTGTTTTATGTTGCTGATAATGGCCCAGGAATTCCTAAAGATAAATACGACAGTATTTTTGATATTTTCACCATCAATAGTCCCCAAGATAAATTTGGAGTGAGAGGTAACGGAATTGGCTTAGCTACCGTAAAAAAAATAATTGAAAAATTAGGGGGTGAGATTACGGTGAAATCCACTCTGGGGGAAGGCTCTAAATTTAGCTTTACGATAAAAAAACAATCTTTATAATTACGAATATTCTACTCGTATTAAATGATTAATAGCTACTTTTAAACTTAAAAGCTATCTAGAATGTTCACTCCGAAGTATTACGAGCAAAAGGATTTAAAAGAAATCAAACAATTTTTAATTGAAAATAGTTTTGGCATCCTTGTAAACCAGGTAGACGATAAACCTTGGGCTACACATATTCCTTTAGAATTAGATACTGACCATGATGGCACAGATATTTTAGTAGGCCATATTGCAAGAGCAAATCCACAGGGAAAACATTTTACGGAAAATAGTACCGTACTTTGTATTTTTAATGGACCACACTCCTACATCTCTTCATCTTGGTATAAAAAAGAAGAGGTTCCTACTTGGAACTATATTGCGGTTCATGTATATGGAAAGTTGAGTCTCCTTAATGAAGACGAAGTCTTGGCATCCATGCAGAAACTGGTAAATAAGTACGAAAAAGCATCTAAGAATCCTATAGTCTTAGAAGACATGTCTAGCAAAACACTGAGACAAGTTAAAGGAGTAATCGGTTTTAAAATTAAAATAGATGATATCCAAGCTACGTATAAGTTATCGCAAAATAGAACGGAAGATCATGAAACTATAATTTCAGAACTAGAAACTACTGATGATGTTAATGCCTGTGCTATAGCACAAGCAATGAAAAAGAACACCCTCTAAATACAAAACATGTCCCTTAAAATTTTTCCTTTAATTATAGGCTTGTTCTTCGCAACAGCTTCATATTCTCAAGCTAAGCCTATGAGTAGAGACACAATTTCTGGCTTGTATTTGACTAAAAATTATGATGGATTTACTGGTGATAATTATGAAACTCTTATCCTACAAGATACCCCTTCCATTTATTTATCAGATATAAAAGAAGTTTCTCAAAGTTTTAATTATTTAGGAAAGCCTTCTGTCCATTTGGTTTTAAACACTATAGGAAGTACAAAACTAAAAGAAATAACTACAGAATTCACAGGTGAACCCCTGGTCATTTATTTTGGGAAAAAAATAGTATTAGCTCCTACAATGATGAGCCCGATTACAGGTGGGCAATTAGAAATTTCTAGTAATCTTACCTTACAAGAAACAGATGGAATGGTCCGTTGGTTAAAATCT
This sequence comes from Cellulophaga sp. HaHa_2_95, assembly GCF_019278565.1. The sequence goes on from NZ_CP058988.1 coordinate 3,657,156, forward strand.
AGAATTGGTAATTGACTCTACTCAGCTCTTTAAAACATACTCTTTTTATTTTTTTTGCACAAATATTACAATTCGGAAATCAATTTCTACAGTTGAGTTTTTAAAATTTACCCACCTCTCTATTATTTTTCAACTTTGAACTATTAATAACTATTACCGTTAATCAACGGTATTAAAACCAGATTCAAATGAAAAATTTAGTCGTTACCTCTATTCTAATTTTATGTGCTATTTTCGCCAAAGCTCAAGAAACACAAAGCCACACCCTAGCAGTATCTATTGATAATATCTCTAATAACAATGGCAAAGTGTTACTTTCATTACATACTGTAGATACGTTTATGAAAGGGCCCGGCATACAAAATATAGCGAGTGAAATAGTGGACGGGAAAATAAATGTAAACTTTGAAAATATAGTCCCTGGAAATTATGCTATTATGGCGGTGCATGATGAAAATGATAATAAGCGCATGGATTTCGAAACTAATGGGATGCCAAAAGAAAACTACGGTATGTCTGGAAATGATATGTCTTATGGCCCACCACGTTTTGATGATGCAAAATTTTCGCTAACGAATGAAGATTTAGCATTTATCATTCGGTTTTAAAACTAGAAAAGCCTCTTAACACAAGGCTAAGAGGCTTTTTTTATAACTAGTACTGAATTTACACTTCTTCTGTTAACCAAGCTTTCATCATCCAAACAGTTTTCTCTTGTTCTGCAATAAAATCGCTCATCATAGAATTTGTACCCTCATCATCGGCATCTCCTGAAGTATTTAAAATTTTTCGTTCTATAACAAGTAATTTGCTTAAAGAATCTACAATTAAATGTATTGCTGCTTCATCTTTATGAATATTTTTACCTACTTCAATCGTAGAATTTGCAATATAATCTTCAAAGGTGTGCAAGGGAAGCCCGCCTAAAGTTAATATCCTTTCTGCAATCATATCTACTTTCTCATTGGCATCAGTATATAACTCCTCAAACTTGATATGCAAGTCAAAAAAGCGTTTTCCTTTAATATTCCAGTGAATACCTCTTAAATTTTGATAATATCTTTGAAAATTGGCTAATAACGTATTTAAATCATCACTTAATTGTGCTGATTTCGCTGCGTCTAATCCTATGCTATTTAGTTTCATAATATATGCTTTTGATTTCATAACAAATTTACAAAACATATACCCCTAAGACCATAAGATTCATTGATAGTTTTTATATTTTTATAGCCTAAAACAATACAAATGACAATAACGCAATTGCAATATGTTTTGGCTGTTGCCGAATACCAAAATTTTACCCTAGCTGCGGAGAAAAGTTTCGTGACTCAGCCGACTCTAAGCATGCAAGTTCAGAAATTAGAGGATGAACTAGATGTGTTAATTTTTGATCGTGGTAAGAAACCAATTGCCGTTACTGAAGTAGGAAAAAAAATTGTAGCACAAGCAAAAAATATTGTCAACGAAGCCAATAGGATAAAAGATATTGTTGACCAAGAAAAAGGCTTTATAGGAGGTGAATTTACATTGGGAATCATCCCTACAGTAATGCCTACATTACTACCTATGTTCTTAAATACTTTTATCAAAAAGTATCCTAAAGTAAATCTTATCATCAAAGAACAGAATACTGAGGATATGATTCGAAATATTCAAGACGGCCATTTAGATGCCGGTATTGCTGTTACACCTTTAGAAATAGAGTATATCAAAGAACGCCCCTTGTATTATGAACCTTTTGTTGGTTATGTGCCTAAAAACCATAAACTAAATGGTATAGACAAGCTTAAGACTGAAGATTTAGATATAAACGATGTGCTACTCTTAAGAGACGGACATTGTTTTAGAGATGGGGTCATTAATCTTTGTAAAGCATCTAAAGATGCGCAAGGTGAGGCCTTTCAATTACAAAGTGGAAGTTTTGAAACCTTAGTGAATTTAGTAAATGAAGGAATGGGGATGACACTACTTCCTTTTTTAAACACGCTAACACTAGATGAGCGTAAAAAAGAAAACTTAAAGTATTTTGAAAGTCCATCTCCTGCCAGAGAGGTTAGTTTAATCTACCATAAAAGCGAATTAAAAATACAAATTACAGAAGCGCTTAGGGAAGTAATTTCTAGTATCGTTAGAGGTGCTATTGCTTTTCAAGATGTAAAAATTATAAGTCCACTTAATAAATAGTAACATTAAAAGTTAGCGTAATAAAAAAGCCACTTATTAAAGTGGCTTTTCTTTTATGTTAAGTATATTAAGCTTTGTTTTAGTTCTGGTTTATCATATATAAATTTCTCTAACCAGAGTTTCAGTTCTTCTACTTCTTCAGGCATGAGTGTTGAAAAAGCTTTCTTTACTTCTTTACAAAATAACTTTGTATCAAAACTAACTTTATTAAGTACCATTTTAGTGTACTCAAGCATTGATTTAGTCATATTAAAATATGTATTAGTTGATTTTACTAAGTTAAACATAAAAAGGTAATATGTATTGCTCTGAATAAGTTAAAAAATAGATAAATTGTTGTTAATATAGACAAAAAGCATAAATTGTTAGGCTAAGAACCGACCTTTAAGAATGAGAAGAATATTATTTTTATTACTGATTATCAACTTATTACATAGTTGTAGCGCTTCAAAAATCAAAAAAATACGTAAAGAAACACAGCAAGCGTTTATGGAGCCTTTTTACGATAATCAGTTTTTAGGAGTGTTCATTTATGACCCTACAAGAAACGATACACTTGTAAAATACAATAGTGAAAAATTTTTTACACCTGCTAGTACTACTAAAATAGCCACCTTGTATACTGCCTTAAATGTGTTGCCTAAAAATATACCTTCTCTTAAATATCACACTACTGGAGACACGGTTTATATAGAAGGCACAGGAGATCCTAGTTTATTACATCCGTATTTTAAAGATAGTACGGCTCTCCATTTTTTAAAAGGGTACAAACATATCAAATTGAACCTACATAATTTTGAAACTACCGCTTATGGGCCCGGATGGGCTTGGGAAGATTATGATGCCTATTACCAGCCAGAACGTTCCTCATTACCCATGTATGGGAATGTTTTATCCGTTTATAAAAACGATTCCATAACAATTACCCCATCGTTCTTTAAAAATGATATTAAACCGATGGTTGCACCAAAGGCACGTAGTCAGCATCAAAATATTTTTTATAATAATCTCCATAAAAAAGACACTACCGTAACTCCCTTTATAGTAGATGATACGTTAGTTAAAAGTTTGCTTGATACTGCTTTAAACAAGAATGTAGAACTAATAAGCAAATTTCCTAAAGTAAATAAACAAACAGTCTATAGTATCCCCACAGATTCTATTTTAAAAAGAATGATGGCGGTTAGTGATAATTTCCTAGCGGAACAATTACTTATTTTATCTAGCGCCACACTTTCTGATACCTTAAATTTAAAAAACGCACAGCGCTATATTTTAGAACAAAACCTTGCAGATTTAAAGCACCAACCTAGATGGGTAGATGGCTCAGGACTTTCTAGATATAATTTATTTACCCCTGAATCTTTAGTTCATATTTTAAAAAAAATATACATGGAACAATCACAGGAACGAATCTTTGATTTATTTCCTGCAGGAGGTGTTTCCGGTACGTTGACAAATTGGTACGGAGGAATAAACGAACCATATCTATATGCCAAATCTGGTTCTTTAGGTAATGTATATTGTTTAAGTGGTTATTTACGAACCAAATCTGGTAAGACTTTGATTTTTAGCATCATGAACAATCACTACAAACAACCTACTGAGGAACTAAAGAAACGAATGCAATTGGTCTTCGAGAATTTAAGAGACCACTATTAGAGACTCTTTAAGAAAGCTGCTGTATTTTTACATGTTGTAATAACATAATTGATTTACCATCAATTATAGCTCCAGAAGCAATCATATCATAAGCTTCGGATAGCGGAATTTCTAACACCTCAATATTTTCAGTTTCATCATCTGCACCACCACCCGCATTGATTTTCATGGTATCATCAATATAACCTATAAAAAAGTGGACTTTTTGCTTCACCGTACCCGGCACCATGAAACTCTCAAAAACCTTACTGACTTCAGGAATTTGATAGCCAGTCTCTTCAATAACCTCTTTTTTGATACACACCTCAGGAGTATCCCCTTCTAAAAGTCCGGCGCAAACCTCAACAAGCATTCCTGTAGCCACACCATTTTGATAAGCAGGCATCCGAAACTGTTTGGTTAAAATAACAGATGCTCTTTCTCTATGTATTAAAAGAATAGCTGCAGCATCACCACAATCATAAACTTCTCGTTCTTGTTTTTCCCAAGAACCATCTTCTTTATGATAATCAAAGAAATATTTATCTAACCTATACCAGTTATCTGATAACAGTTTTTTCGTTATATTTTTTACCGTTCCGTTTTTCAAACTTTTTACGTCTACAATTAATTATCACCATCTAATAAATTTCCAATACCTCCAAGAATACTTCCTTCTCCTTTGGTATTGCCCCCGCTTGGTATTGCAGCAAGAACACGACCTGCTAGTCTACTAAAAGGTAACGATTGCACATATACCGTTCCTGGACCACGCAGCGTAGCATAAAATAATCCTTCCCCGCCAAATACAGTATTTTTAATACCTCCTACAAATTCAATATCATAATCTACATGTTGTGTAAAGCCCACAATACATCCAGTATCTACCCGGAGAACTTCTCCTGATTTTAATTCTTTTTTTGCTAAAGTACCTCCTGCATGCACAAATGCCAAACCGTCGCCTTCTAATTTTTGCATGATAAATCCTTCCCCACCAAACAAACCTCTTCCTAAACGTTTTGAAAATTCAATACCAATAGAAACACCTTTTGCGGCACAAAGAAAAGCATCTTTCTGGCATATAAATTTACCCTGTGTTTCAGATAAATCTATCGGAAGTATTTTTCCCGGATAAGGAGATGCAAAACTAACCTTACGTTTTACTTGACCTATATTTAAAAAAGCCGTCATAAATAAGCTTTCACCCGTAAGCATACGCTTTCCTGCAGAAAATATTTTACCTAAAACACCTTTATCCTGATTAGAACCGTCTCCAAAAATGGTATCCATTTTAATATCGGAGTCCATCATCATAAAACTCCCTGCCTCTGCGACAACAGCTTCTTGAGGATCTAGTTCTATTTCTACAAACTGCATTTCTTCTCCAAATATCTGAAAATCTATTTCATGTGCATTCATGTCCTGTCTATTTTTTGATTGATGATTATTAGTACGTTCTAGGAAACAAATGTTACAATTTCACTACTTATTTTTGATGACATTGGCTAACTCTTCCGGTTTTTGAGTGCCCACCATCAGCTTCTTTCCATTTTTTAAATGAATAGCTAATCCGTAATTTCCTTTTATATTATACACCGTTCCATACTTTAAACTTAACCTAATTCCATATCCTACAAACCCATAGGTAACAATTTCTGTAGTGTTTATTTCTGACCATTTCCATTTTTTTGTAAAAAAAGGAAAAAATGAAACTTGAATATAATCTTGTGATAGGGTAGTTTTTAATTTTAACAGCATGAAGAGTATTAAAACTACAAGCATAAGTCCCAATGAAATCCAGAAATCATTTGACGGTATTAAACTAAAAGAGAAATTGCCATTGGCCTGATTAGGATCTTCTAAAATAGGTTTAACCAAAGTATAGAATAGAATCACGATAGGCGCCAGCAATAATAACCACAACCACCATTGTGTAAATTTTTGCTCCTCATGAAATAAAGGTTTCTCTTTCATTATACACGAATTAGATATAAAATCATTAAAAATTAACAATCAAAATAAACCTACAAGTAACTTGGTCCTATTAAACCCACAATATTCACCTATAGTACTCGAATAAGGAATTCCTCTATTTCTTTCTTAACTTAATAGTCCACTCAAAATTAAAGGTAGATACCACTACTCCATCGGTATTAACTCCTACAGATTTCATCCAAATAGTTTGACCTTCTCCTGTCGCTACCGTTTTATCAATACCTTCTTTAATTAAATGACCGTCCTCACACGTAAATGTAATTTTACCTGTAGCCTTTTTAGTGAAACTAGCGTTATTATTTGCTACTAACATCGATATTTTCTGTCCGCTTTCTTTAATTTGATCAATCATCATAGCGCCAGTAGATAATTCTGCCGCCATACCTTGAACTGCCCAAAACATAGAATTAAAAGGATTTTGATTTATCCATCTATGGGTTACTGTTACTACTGCTTTCTTTGTATCTATATGACGCAAACGCACACCACACCACCAAGCAGAAGGCAATTTAAAAAATGTAAACGAATTAAACTTACTTGCGGAAACTCCCATAACTACTCTAAATTTTGTATAAAAGTATTGAAAAATAACGAGCTTACAAATGTTAATAAAAAGTTAATTTTCAGTACTATGTGTTGCATAGTACCTTTTTTTAGACATATATTTGCATAAGAAATTACTAAGCCATGACAGATACTATATCAAAACACGAAAAAAACCTCTCTGCAATTTTGCACGCATCGACGTTCTCTAAGTTTTTTATTCCTTTCGGAAACTTTATAGTTCCTTTGGTTCTTTGGACCGCAAATAAGAATGAATATAAGTATGTAGATTATAATGGAAAACAAGCTTTAAATTTTCAATTAAGCTTATTGCTTTATTCCATACTTATTGGCATTATAAGTATTCCATTATTTTTAGGGTTAATTCCAAACCTATTTGATTTTGGAAATTTCTCATTTGGAAATTTAAATCATTTTAATACTATGAATTTTCATTTTGACAGTAATGACTTCAGGTTTGGTTCCTGGCTGATTCCTTTTGGAGTAAGCGGTTTATTACACGGAGCTCTATTTGCACTAAATATTGTATATACCATTTTAGCCGTCATAAAAACAAATGAAGGTCAAGAATTTTCATATCCATTAACTATTAAATTTATAAAGTAAAAAAAGGTCTTAATCACACCTTTTCAGTATAGGAGTTTATTCATTAATCACAATCAAAAAAATCAATCTGGATGTTTATTCATCAATCAAAAAACGAACCGTTAATCTATGCAAGAAGTTAGTTCTAAGAAAACAGAAAGAATTTCGAGGCTAAAAAAGCTGCATACAAAGCAAGACGAAATTATGAATGTAGAAAATACAAAGGCGCAAATGCGTAAAGGTGTACTGGAATATTGCATCCTCTCTATTTTAAATGGAGAAGACAAATATGCATCAGAAATCCTTGAAACATTAAAGAATGCCAAAATGCTTGTGGTAGAGGGTACCATCTATCCTTTATTAACACGATTAAAAAATGCAGGCTTATTAAATTATCGTTGGGAAGAGTCTACTTCTGGACCACCAAGAAAATACTATACATTGACTGAAACAGGGAAGCTATTTCTAAAAGAATTAGACACTACTTGGGATGAATTACGAAGTGCTACTAACCTAGTGACCAACAACAAAAACAACTAACGATGAACAAAACTGTAAATATAAATCTCGCTAATATACTTTTTCATATTGATGAAAATGCGTACAATAAAATGCGACGTTATCTAGAATCTGTAAAAAGATCATTTGCAAATACCTCAGGTAGTGATGAAATTTTAGCAGATATTGAAGCAAGAATCGCAGAATTATTTCATGAGAAACTAGCCAATGAACGCCAGGTCATTACCACCAAAGAAGTCGATGAAGTCATCGCTATCATGGGGCAGCCAGAAGATTATATGGTTGATGAAGATATTTTTGATGATGAACCTGTAACTGCTTCAAAAGAGCCCAAAAGAGTTAAAAAATTATACCGAGATATTGATGCTAAATATGTAGCAGGTGTTTCCGCTGGCTTAGGGCATTATATTGGAGTAGATCCTATTTGGGTGCGTATACTTTGGATTGTATTAACCGTTGGTTCTGGAGGTAGTTTTGCTTTAATTTATGGCTTATTATGGATTTTGATTCCTGAAGCCAAAACAACCGCACAGAAACTAGACATGCGTGGTGAAGATGTGAACATCAGTAACATTGAACGTAAAGTAAAAGAGGGTTTTGATGAAGTTGCAGACCGTGTAAAAAATGTTGATTACGAAAAAGTAGGTAATAAAGTTAAAAGTAGTGGGAAAACTTTTTTTGACACCCTTGGCGAAATCATCATGTTCTTCTTTAAAATCATAGGGAAATTTGTTGGAATCATATTAATTATTACAGGCGGTGCCGGATTAATCGCTATGCTAATTGGTCTATTTACAGTGGGTGTTTTTGATACTGTTCACTTAGGGCCATTAAACTTATATGAATTAGTAGATGCTACAAATACTCCTTTTTGGATTGTAGCCATAGTTGCTTTTCTCTTAGTAGCTATACCTCTATTCTTTTTATTATATCTAGGATTAAAAATTCTAATTACCAATTTAAAATCTATAGGGTCTGTCGCTAAATTTTCACTCTTAGGCCTATGGTTAATATCCTTTATTGCTATTATCATACTTGGTGCTAAACAAGCTTCTTCTAGAGCTTTCTGGGATAGCGCAATTACAGATACAGAATATTACATCAACAGTCCTAATGACACTTTAAATATTGCTTTTTCCTCTAATGATCTACATTGGAATAGACGTACTTTAAATATTGGTGATATGATTGTGAGTTACGATGACAACGGACAAGAAATATTATCCTCTCAAGATGTAGAGTTTAATTTTAAAACTTCAAAAGATTCTCTTATTCACATAGAAGTTCAGAAAAACTCTAATGGAAAATCGTTCTTAAATGCCCGAGAGACTGCTGAAAAAATTGATTATGAATTTAGATTAGAAGGCAACACGCTAGAATTAGATGAATTCTTGACAACGCGAAGAGAAAACAAATTTAAAAATCAAGAGGTTCGTGTATTTATTTACTTGCCAAAAGGAATGAAATTAAAGTTTTTGAATACCGTGGATAACTGCTGGCGCATAAACACTAAAAATGATAGCAAAATTAACGATTGCGATGTCTATGATTTTAAATGGATGATGGGAAACAATGGAACCTTACAATGCCTAGATTGTCCTGTAAAAGAATTAGAATTCTCTGAGGATGAAAATCGCGTAAAAATAAATGGTAACGGTATAGATATCAACATCAATGAAAATGGAGAAAAAGGCAAAATTAAAATAAATGAAGATGGTATTGATATTGATGTTCATGACAATGGCGAATCATTTATCTTAAAAATAGACGAAAACGGCATCCGTGTTGATGCCGATGAAAACTAGTATTTAATACAAGGCACTACACTAAACCACTAGTGAACTGCTATTAAAATGTAATCATAACAATTCATCAATTAAAAACAACAGTTGGGTTAGTATAATTATACGTAAACCTAAAAAAGCATCAAATTTACACCAATCATAAAAACAACAATCATGACAACTTTAGTAAGAATTGCAATCACACTAGCACTAAGCGTTTTTTTAACATCCTGCGGAATGGATATAAAAATAGGCGAATTTGGATCTGGCGTTAAAGGAAACGGGATAGTAACCCAAGACATAAGACCCGTAAATGAAGATTTCACAGAAATTTCGGCCTCAGAAGGTTTAGAAGTCATTGTAACCCAAGCAGCGGTATTTGAAATTAAAGTTGAGGCAGATGAGAATATTATTGATTTAATAGGAACAGATATTAATAACAATGCCCTTAAGATTCATGCTATCGAAAACATTGGTAATGCTACAAAAAAAGTATATGTTTCTTTACCTAATATATCAGAATTAAAAAGCTCTAGCGGTGCAAACGTAACAGCCACAAACACCCTTAAATCAGACAAACTAACAATAGATTCTAGTAGTGGTTCTCTAGTTAATGTAAACATTGTAACAGAGGAACTAACTATTGATGCTAGTAGTGGCGCTAATCTTAAAATTCTAGGAGAAGCTACTAATGCTACTATTGATGCTAGTAGTGGCTCAAATGTAAGTGGTAAAGAATTGACCTCAAAAACTTGTAACGCAGAGGCAAGTAGCGGTGCTAATGTTGCTATTTATGTATCAGAAACATTACATGCAGATGCTAGTAGCGGAGGGAATATATCTTATTCCGGTAAAGCAAAAGTAAATGCTAATAAAAGTGTTTCGGGTAGTGTTACCTTCAACGATTAAAAACGAACTTAAATAGATACAAAAGCCATTGATATTTCAATGGCTTTTGGTTTTTTTATATTTTCTCTTTGCTTATTTTCGTAGGAAAGATTTATACGATGGAGCTTCAATTAAAAAAATACATTTTACCCTTAAAACACACCTTTAGTATTTCTAGAGAATCTCATGATTTTCAAAATACATTAATTGCAAGCCTTAGTTTAAATGGATATACTGGTTATGGAGAAGCAACTTCAAATCCATACTATAAAATTTCTGTAGAGAGTATGATGGCAGAGATAAACGCCATCCGATCGGCTATAGAAGAATTTACATTTACAACGCCCGAAATATTTCATGCTTTTATAACAAAAAAGGGACTCTCTAATTTTGCGATATGCGCTTTAGATTTAGCTGCCCATGATTTATACGGTAAACTAAAAGGAAAACCGCTTTATGAACTATGGAATACAAGCTTAGATCATTACCCAACAACCAACTATACCATTGGTATTGCTAGTATTGAAAAAATGGTGGCTAAGATGCAAGAAACACCATGGCCGATCTACAAAATAAAGCTAGGAACAGATGATGATGTTAATATCGTAAAAGAGTTGCGCAAACATACCGATGCTATTTTTAGGATTGATGCGAATTGTGCTTGGACTGCAGAAGAAACAATTTTTAATGCCCCATTATTAAAAGATTTAGGTGTAGAATTTTTAGAGCAACCCTTAAAAGCTGATGATTGGGATGGGATGGAAAAAGTAATGCACCACAGTGTTTTACCTATTATTGCCGATGAAAGTTGTATTGTAGAAAGTGATGTAGCAAAATGTGGGTTGCATTTTAGTGGTATAAATATTAAATTAACGAAGTGTGGCGGACTCACCCCTGCTTTACGGATGATTAAAGAAGGTAAAGACTTAGGCTTAAAAGTCATGGTGGGTTGTATGACGGAGTCTTCTGTAGGTATTTCGGCAATCGCCCAAATATTACCGCAATTAGATTATGTTGATATGGATGGTGCTCTTCTATTAAAAGAAGACATCGCAGATGGTATCATCATTCACAAAGATGCTAGTCTAAGCTATCCTAAGCTTGGAGGTAGTGGCATAACATTAAGATCATGACAAAATATATTAATTCTTTTCCAAGCAAAAACATACAAGTAAAAGGCACTAATTATCTTTATTTTGGTGGCACTGCGTATTTAGGCTTACAAACGGATTTAGAATTTCAAAATATATACATTGATAATCTTAGAAAATATGGCACAAATTATGGCGCATCAAGAAAATCTAATATTCGGATTTCTATTTTTGATCAAACCGAAAGTTATTTAGCAAAATTAGTAGGTAGCGAAGCTTGCGTAACCTTATCTTCCGGATACTTAGCGGGTCAATTCATAAGTCAATTTCTAAACAGAAAAGAGTTTCGCTTTTTCTATTCACCCAATACTCATTCTGCTCTTTACCTCTGTAACAATCAAGAAAATAAGCCTAAATCATATATTACATTTGCAGCGCTAAATATTGCATTGCGTGATCATTTAGAAAAAAATAAAGACAGTACGCCTGTTGTATTTCTTGATTCTATCGATTTTTCTGGCGCTAATTTTCCTGACTTTAATGGGTTAAAAGCACTACCATTAAACGAAGTAATCTTGGTGGTAGATGATTCTCACGGAATAGGTATTCTTGGGAAAAATGGAGGTGGTGTATTTTCTTCTTTGAAAAAATTACATCCAAAAGAACTTATAGTATGTTGCTCCTTAGGAAAAGGTTTTGGCGTGCAAGGAGGTGCTATATTTGCAGACACTAAAAGAATTGATGAGTTTGTTGAAACTGATTTTTTTGGTGGCTCTAGTCCCGCTGCTCCTGCCAACTTAGCTACTATCTATTTTGGAGAAGAATTATTGAATAAAAAGCGTTCTTTATTAGAACAAAATATTGAATTTTTCAGAACACAAATCAATCTTATCACTAAATTTAAATCTATGATTGGTCATCCAGCTTTTACTTTTGCAGATGAGAATTTAACTCAACACTTGGAAGAGCACCAAATCTTGGTTACCAGCTTTCGTTATCCAAATGAGAAAGCCAGTTTAATGAGTAGAATTGTACTTAGTGCCGCACATACTAAAGAAGAGATTAACACCCTTTGTGGTGTTATTAATTCCTTTTATAGCACCACAAAAAATAAAGCTAAATGATAAGTCATCATTTAGCTTTAAACTTTAAAAAATAAATCATTTAGTCAAAATACTAAATTCAAGACATTATTGATTTTATGTTTTAGTTAAATTAATTATCCCACCAAACGGGAGTTATTGGAGTTTTTTGATTTGCCAAAACATTAGCTTCATTTCTAGAAATCTCAACTGATGGGTATTCAGCTCTCCTAAACCATTCACCACTATATTCATTAGAATCTGCTGAATCTTCTAACCTCATCTGAAGTCCCTTAAAGACCTCTTCTGAAAAGTCATATCTTCTAAAATCCACGAAAGTTTCTGGATTTAAAAAATTATGAATATATTTTTCTTTTAAAATGTGGTTCAACATTAAACCCGTCTCTTCAACAGCTATTGACGCATCTGATAAGTAATCCAGACCATCAACACCATACATATCCATGCTTGCCTGTATACCTTCCATGTATGAAGCGTAAGCCGCTAAATTTGAACCAACACTAGTGGTCGTACCTCCATTAGCCAGAAATTCAGCTTCTGCCTTTATAAACATAGCCTCGGCATAACTAATTAACATTAATGGAGAATCTACACTAGTATAATATCCATCAGTTTTAAAACTTGTATTAGCATCTGAACCATCTGGAGACACCCCTAAACCGCCACTTACAAAACCTTTGTATTCAATATCTTCATCAGGTATTTCTGCAAATAAAGGCAATCTAGGATCTATGACTACACTGCTTCCCTGAAATGGATAATACGTTCCATTCATTGAACTTACTAATTGACTTGCAATATCATTACTAAAATTACCAGTTGATCTTGCTAAAACCTCTACAGAATACCAAGGATTTATATTTTTATCATCATAAAACATTTGAAAATCATCATCCGTAGATGTGTAGCCATTTGAAATGGTTGCTATAACATCATTCGCGGACATAATACCCTTATTTACTAAATGAAGTTGGTAACGTGCTTTTATAGTATAAGCAGTTCGGAGCCATTTATCTGAATCTCCGCCATAAATGATATCTGAACTTCCTAAATCAAAACCGGAATTATCAGTACTTTCTAAAGCAGAAATTGCATCATCTAACAAAATGAATATTTGAGTATAGATCTCTTCTTGCGTATCAAATGCTGGGAAATTATTGTCAGGCCCGTCAGTTGCATCTAAATAAGGAATATTATCCCAAGTATCTGTAGCAATGCCAATATTAATGGCCGTTAATACATCCGTAATTGCTCCAATATGTATTGCATTACTTTCTATTGCTTTTTCTTTGATTACCTTCAAATTTGGTAAAACATAAAGATATACCTGTTCCCAGAGGCCACTTGCCGTTGTTTGTCCTGCTGCTCCTCCTCCAGTGCTAACAAAATTCTGGACGTAATTGCCAAAGGATAACTCTGCAGAACGTTGAGCTTCCATTGTACTATGAATTACTGGTGCTATTAAATCTTGCATTCGTAATTCTTCTAATGTTGCTGTATTTGAAGGAGTATTTACTTCAAAATACTCTTCACTACAAGCTACAAAAAGAGTTGTACATGCAACTAATAAAACTATTTTAGTTATTATGTTTTTCATACTTATATTTTTAGAATCCTATGTTTACACCTAATGAATAGCTTTCAGATATCGGAACACTTAAACCTGTAAAACCGTATACGTTGCTACCTGCACTATATTGATTTCCTTCCGGATCAAAACCTTCGAAGGGCGTCCATATTAAAATATTATTGGCACTAGCTGTTATACTTACTTTGGATAAATTTAGTATACTTATAAACTTACTTTGAATTTCGTATGAAAGACTTACATTACGAAGTTTTACCCATGAAGCATCTTGAACCAGAACTTCTGAGGCTCTATTGTATTGTGTTGAACTCCTGTAATAATTCTGATCTATTAAGCCTTCCGAAGTATTGGTTACATAACCTCCACTACCGTCATCCATAACACCATCAAGAACTACCAATTCATCGCGTAGTAAGGTGCTTAGAGTATTTCCATTTCTAATAGAGTTTCTCAAACCGGAATCATATAAATCACCTCCTTTTTTATATTCAAGCAGAAAATTAAACCCTATTCCTTTCCATTTAAAATCACTGCCTATAGATGATATAAAGTCAGGAAAAGCATTGCCCACTTTTACGCGCTCATCAAAATTTATAACAGGTAAACCATCTGAAGCAATATATCGTTCACCATCTATATAGGTCCATTTATAACCGTACAACGATCCCATCTTATCTCCTGCACGTATCTCAGAAGTTACACCTATTCCTGAATCTGCAAAAACTATAGACTCTATGTCTTCTGGGATTTCTAAAACTTTTCCTTCACTTGTCGACCAATTTAAAATCAGATCCCATTTAACATCATTTTTCTGAATAATACTAGCGCTTACCAATAACTCATGACCAAAAACTTCAAAATCTCCAGCATTTCTAGTTATTCCTGATAAGCCCGAAGAATACCCTGTACCTACTGTAAAAATCTGATCTTTAACTCTAGTTTTATAATAAGCATAATCTAATCTAATACGATCTTTTGCAAACCTTAAATCTGCGCCAAACTCAGTAGATTGATTTCTTTCAGGAATTATTTCCGAATCTCCTAATTGTGTACTTCTTCTATACCCACCAGAACCACCAAAAGGAAAGTCACCATCAACAATAAAATATTGACCTACATCACCAAAACCAGGACCTTTACCTACCTCTGCCCAAGAAGCTCTTAATTTACCGAAAGTAAATACATTATTATCTCCAAATACATCAGAAATATCATAGGCCAAACTGGCAGAAGGGTAAAAGAATGATCTGTTTTCTTTTGGCAAAGTAGACAACCAATCATTTCTACCTGTTAAGGTTAAAAATAATTTATCGTCATAACCAAATTTCAATTCACCAAAAACTCCCATGTTTCGTAACTGAGTAATTGAATTATTTATAAAAAAATTAGTTGTATTTCCTATTTCATTAATACCTGGCACATTTAAACCTTCGCCTCTAGCCTCTGCATAATCTCTTTTAGAGTCAGAAACTTGATGACCCAATGTAAGGTCAGTAGTAAATTTATCAGACCAATTTTTATTAAAGGCTACTAAAAAATTAGATTCTAATGCCGTAAAATTTATATTTTGATTTAGTATAAAGCCACCAACTTGAGAGCCCCCATCTAAATCGGCACCTACAAAACGATTACGTTTATCTGAATAATTATCAACTTGAGCTGCATATGTAATGGTTATCCAATCTTTAGGCGCCCAATTAAAGGTAGCGTTACCTACCCAACGATTTACATCGTCAATTAAGCTACTTGTTTCCATTAAATATCTTGGATTATCAATAATACCAAAAGAATAGTCCCGTTCTGAGCCATCAGCGTTCCTGTAATCGTTAATAGGGAATGTACTTGAGTAAAACGATAATGCACTCATTACCGATTTATCTCCTCCATTTGCTCTTTTCCCACCAGAATTGGTATACGATATAGATGTATTTATATTAAAATTATCTGTTACTTTATATCCCGAATTTAGCCTAAAATTAGTTTTTTCATAATCGGTATTAGGTAAGACCCCTTCTTCATTATTATTACCTAGTGAAAAGAAGTAATCTAATTTTTCGTCTGCTCCACTAATACTTAAATTGACTTGAGAATTAAATCCTGTTCTGAAAAGATCATAAGGGCTATAAAATTGATCTCCCGTTAAATCCACAATTGTGCCATCATTTAAAGTTGCAGAATTAGCAGAATATTCTGGCCCCCAATTATAAAAAGAAGTAGCGTTCTCAACTCTATTAAAACCTGTTTCTGAAGTAGGATCATAAAGAGTTCTAGGTAAACCATTAAAACCTTCTCTATACGTTGTTTGCAAAGATGGCGTTTTGTTTACATTTCTAAATGTAGTAGAAGCAGTTAACGAAACTTTTGCTTTTCCCTTCTTTCCTTTTTTTGTCGTAATTATTATAGCCCCGTTGGATGCTCTGACTCCATATAACGCTGTTGCTGCAGCTCCTTTTAAAACATTAAAACTTTCAATATCTTCAGGATTGATATCTCCTGCCCTATTAGAAAAAGCAAATTGTTCTGAACTACTGGCTGAATTTGAACCAGCGCTTGGCCTAACTTCCCCAGAAAAAGTATCATTATTTAATGCAATACCATCAACAATAATTAATGGTTGATTGCTTCTATTCGGATTCACCGATGTTACCCCTCTAATTAAAATATCAACTCCACCTCCTGAAGTACCTGAAGTTCTATTAATTTGTACACCCGCAACCCTACCTTGTAAACTTTCGATCGCATTTGATTGCCCTGCTAAATTTAAATTCTCAGCTTTAACTTGGGTTACCGAATACCCTAGTGATTTTTGCTTCTTCTCTACTCCAAAGGCAGTTACTACCACTTCATCCAATGCACTTGCATCCTCTATTAAAACAATGTTCATTTGTTTATCTGAGGTAGCTGGTGCTTCTTTTGTTTTCATTCCTAAGTAAGAAAATCTTAGAATGTCTCCATCACTAGATTCGATAGTGAAGTTTCCATCAAAATCAGATGTTGTTCCCTTACTAGTGCCCAAGACTAACACGGTAACCCCTGGTAAGGGCTCTCCGTTCTCATCTTTTACGGTACCAGTAACATTTTGTGCAAAACCACTAAAATTGTAAATGATTGCTGCAAGTAAAAAAAATGCTTTTTTCATATTTGGTTCGTTTGATTTGTGCATACTAAATTGGACAAAAAAATATTACAATCAAATAACTGCTGAAACAAATATGATATCTCCAAAATATTGAACTAAAAAAACAATTAACCAATAATTAAATTACTATAAATAGGAATTACTCAACATGCTTGGTGACTAATTAAAATAATTACCAAATATTAATAATTTTCTTACATTTTAATAAAAAAAAATTGTAACTTATTGGTATATAACAATTTAAAAATACAAGATCATGAAAAAATTAATCGGATTGATTTTCTTGATGTTATTTTTAGTTTCTTCAACTAATGTTACACCTCTTAAATCTTTAAAAAACCCTTCCTTAGAAGGTACATGGGAGCTCGTTAACCGTTTTAACTACGACGGTATGAATGTAACTGACACTCTTTCCAATATTAATGGATATCGTCAGGTAAAAATTTATAGTAAAGGTAAAGTGATGTGGACACGTTATTCTCCAGATGATCCATCAGAATGGTTCGGCTATGGTTCTTATTCAAATTCAGAAAATAACTTGGAGGAACAACTAGAATTTGGCTCCGAAATGATGATGAAAATTCAAGATACTGTTCAAGTATTTAAATTTGAGTTGCAATTAGATAAAGATTCCTTTAAACAAATTACAGTAGATGACGAAGGCAATAAAATTTCTTCAGAAAACTATAAAAGAATAGATTAATACTATTTTTCAAACTTAACCTTAAAAGACGTTGGGAGTATTAAAAAAAAGAGCCGCTAAAAAGCGGCTCTTTTTTAATTTAGGCCATTGAGGCCGGTGTTTCTATCGCTGCCAAATAACGCTCGGCATCTAAAGCTGACATGCAGCCTGTACCCGCCGCAGTAATCGCTTGTCTGTATTCTTTATCTTGAGAATCTCCACAAGCAAATACTCCTGGAAGATTTGTCTTAGTAGATTTTCCTTTTGTAATTAAGTAACCAGTTTCATCCATATCTAACTGACCTTTAAAAATATCAGTATTTGGCTTATGCCCAATAGCGATGAATAAGCCTGTAATATCTATTTCTGATTTTTCACCAGTCACATTGTTTACCATACGTAAACCTTCTACTACTTGTCCTCCTAATACCTCATCTACTTCCGTATTATATAAAACTGTAATATTTTTTATATTATGAACTCTATGTTGCATTGCTTTTGAGGCTCTCATCTCGTCCTTACGAACTAACATGGTGACACTTTTACAAATGTTTGCTAAGTAAGATGCTTCTTCTGCTGCAGTATCTCCTGCTCCAACAATAGCTACATCTTGGTTCTTATAGAAAAAACCATCGCAAACAGCACACGCAGAAACGCCTCCACCTCTTAATTTTTGTTCACTAGGGATATTTAAATATTTAGCGGATGCTCCTGTTGAAATAATTACTGTTTCTGCTTCAATTTGAATAGAATCATCTACTGTAGCTTTATGAATACCGCCCACTTCTGTGCTGAATTCTACGGCCGTAATCATTCCTATTCTAACTTCCGTACCAAAACGTTCTGCTTGAGATTGCAATTGCATCATCATTGTTGGCCCATCAATACCTTCTGGATATCCAGGAAAGTTATCAACTTCTGTTGTTGTCGTTAATTGTCCGCCTGGCTCCATTCCTGTATAAACAACAGGCTTCAAATCTGCCCTTGCTGCATAAATAGCTGCAGTATACCCTGCAGGTCCCGAACCAATAATTAAAGTTTTAATTCTTTCAATTTTATCTGACATAATCTAGTACTTCGTATTTGTTACTTCAAAAGTAGGTTTTTTGTCAAAAAACTTACATTAAAAGTTATCAAAAGTTGTTATAGTTTAATAGTATATTTCTCTTTGACGCATTTTTCATAAAAAATCTTATTTTTTTGTAAGCATCTTTGGAGTTGCTACAGTTCTAAAACCAACATGTTCTGCCCCTGAATCTGGACTTGAACCCATTCGTGAAGAAATTCTATAACTCGCGCAATACGAAGCGCTACATAAAAATGAACCTCCTTTAATTACTTTTTCTATAGCATACGGGTTATTGGGATTATAGGTTTTAGCGGGCCCTTGAGGATTTCTTGCCAGTGCCACATTATTGGCTACGTCTTTGAAATAATTAGCACTGTACCAATCTGAAGTCCATTCCCACACATTGCCTGCCATATCATATAAGCCAAAATCATTGGCAGGATAAGACATTACTGCTGCTCTGCGTTCAAAACCATCTAATTTAGAATTGGTAACAGGAAACTCCCCTTCCCAGGTATTAGCCATAGTGGCTAATTTGCTAAGATCATCACCCCAGAAATATATGGTTTTCTCTTGATAACCGCGAGAAGCACGCTCCCACTCCGCTTCTGTTGGCAACCTTCTTCCGGCCCAAGCGCAATACGCCATAGCATCTTCATAAGAAATTTGAACTACGGGTTCTTTATCTTTACCCTGTATGCTACTTTTGGGACCGTTTGGATGCTTCCAATCTGCTCCAATCTTCCATTCCCACCATTGAGAAAAATCATATAAATTAGGAACAGAACTTTTGGTTTTTTTGAAAATTAATGATCCTGGCTGTAAAATAGTATCATGAGGTTTTGGAGTACCTTCAGGTAGTTGCGTTTTCATTTCCTCCCAATCAATTGCTCGCTCAGCAACGGTAATATAGCCTGTCTCTTTTACAAATTTCGCAAATTGGGCATTGGTAACTTCGGTAATATCCATAAAGAAACCATCTACTTGCACTTCATGCATAGGTTTCTCATGATCCATAGCCATTTTATCTTGAGGTACTGCTCCCTGATTAAAGGTTCCTCCTGGGATCCAAACCATACCTTTTGGCACCGCAATATCCGCAGGTTGCTCCACTAATATTTCGTTTAGCACCTCTTTATCGGGAGTTGCAAGCACAACCTTAGTTTCCTCCTTAATCAATTCTTCTTTCTTTTGTTCTTTACACTGGGTATTTAATAAGAGTAGCGCAAAAAGTATAGGTAATAAGAACTTCATTAGAAAAGGTTTATCGGTTAAGTGTCAAAAATACAATTATAGTCTATTCGAATAAAACATTTAACTTTAAATTAATCCATAAAAAATCAGTAAATTATTAAACTAATGAAAGTACAAATAGTATACTTTTACTTTGATTTAAATTTGATCAACCCATGAAAACCAAATCACTTGCTACTTTTATTCTGTTTTTATTCACCGCAACCTTATTCTCTCAAAAGCGTAGCAATGAAAAGATTACAGAACAAATAAACACCTATAAAAACGATATAAGAGGACCTTACAAAGATATTCGTTGGTTTTGTACCGATGGTAGTATTCGACAACCAAAAGACCCTTGCCCTGAAAATATTGGACCTGGTGTACAACATGCTCGTTATAAAGATGCTGTAGTTGCTTTAGGAGAACAGAACCATATTTATTTTGGTCAGATTTTAGCATATACTGATATTCAAGAATTTTGGGATACGAAGCATAACCATTCTCGATTAAAACAATATCAATTAGATAAGTATCTAAGAACAATTGATGACGGATGGATTTTGCAAAAAGGGCAATACTATAGAGGCTCTATTCAATCTGAAGATGAACAAGCGTGGGGCATTGAATTTTATAAATGGTTATTAGCAGATCAAGAGCGTGTGGCTCAAAATTATTTCTTAATCCGACAATCGTTAAAAGATATTCCGCATGAGGGTGATGATAATACCTCTCAATTAATGCGCAGCCAGTCGAAGGTAATTTCTGATGGATATGAATCTTTTATGGATCTTAGGGTGAAAATTCATAGTCAGCCAGAATTTGTAGACATTCAAAAAGTAAAAGATTTCAAACAGAAACATACGGCAAAATTAACAACGAGTATTAGCAAACAAATTGATGCGTTGATTGGTACCATGCAAACCTTTTATAAACCTATAGATGCAGCTACATTTTTAGCGAATGCTCCTCTTGTAAAAAAAACAGCCATAGGTAAGAAAATTGAAGCGTATGCAATTACTTCCGCAACAGATACTCCAAAAAGTATTATCGTTAATTCTTCTGATTTACTATTAGAGTTGAGAGCTGCCATCTTAGAAGAAACAAATCCTGAGATTAAACTACAATTGCTAGACATCTCTCTAAAAGTAGAAGATATCCTATTCAAAAATGCTCCTAAATGGGAACCGGAATCTGTAAATGTTCTATTAGAAAAAATCTGTTACTTAGGGATGGCGACTGCAGGTGCTGGCTATGCTGAAACTTGGGAATGGGAACAGTTAATGGGCTCATTAAGCAAATATGAAGCTAAAAAAATGACCTTAGGTGAACTTACAGCTGTTTTAGAAAATGCCCGTAGAGAGGTAGAATGGAGTGCCGCTATGGTAAAGGCTACCTATCAAGACATTGTTAATGAGTACACAGGTTTTGAACCTAAAGCTTATGGTTTTATTGATGACAAAATCAGAGGATCTATTGCCTTGTATTTAGGTAAAGCTGTAGGTGAGCTCGGCGATTTTATTGCACAAGAATCTTCTTTGAGTAATAAAGTTTTAGACATACAAAACCAAAGCACATTTAGAGGATTAAATCCCGGCTACGCCTACGGAGAATTGGTCGTGGTTGATGGCTCTCCTGATGAGATAGAAGTAGCCTCTGATAAGATTTATATTTTTCAACGTCCTCCGGCAGATTTAAAACCTGTTGCAGGAATAGGTACTGTAGCGGAAGGCAACATGGTTTCTCACGTGCAATTACTAGCCCGAAATCTAGGCATCCCGAATGCAGCATTATCCGATGAAAATTTAAAAGATTTACTAAGTTATAATGGTCAGAAAGTATTTTATGCGGTCTCTAACAAAGGAAACGTAATTCTAAAATTGGAGAAAGACATGACAGCAGATGAACGCGCTTTATTTGCAAAAAAAGAACGGAAAGAAGAAAAAATTTCTGTGCCGGTAGGTAATATTCGTTTAGACGAAACTGAGATTCTAAATATGCGTAGTGTTGATGCGGATGATTCAGGAAAGCTTTGTGGACCCAAAGCGGCCAATTTAGGTCAATTAAAAAAGATGTTCCCGGACAATGTTGTAGAGGGATTAGTGATTCCTTTTGGAATTTTTAGAGATCACATGGATCAGCCCATGCCAGGACAAACGGTTACGTATTGGAAGTTCCTTAACACTATGTTTGCAGAAGCAGATAAAATGCGCGCTAATAATGTTATTGAGAAAGAGGTAGAAAACTATCAGCTTATTCAATTAGAAATCTTGAGAGCTGCTATAAAAATAATGCCGCTAAAAGATAGCTTTACCTCTTCCTTAGAAAAAGAATTCTCAACAGTTTTTGGTAAAGATTTAGGCGCAATTCCTGTATTCCTACGCAGTGACACCAATATGGAAGATTTAAAGGATTTTACGGGCGCTGGACTTAATCTAACCATTTTTAATGCGGTAGCTAAAGAAAAAATTATCGCGGGTATCAAAGAGGTATGGGCTTCGCCTTACACCGAACGTAGCTTCAAATGGAGACAAAAATATCTATTAAACCCAGAAAATGTTTTCCCTTCTATTTTAGTCATTCCTAGTGTAGATGTAGATTATTCCGGTGTTTTGATCACTAAAGGATTAAATTCTGGTTTTGAAGAAGATTTAACCATCGCCTTTAGTCGTGGTGCTGGTGGTGCTGTTGACGGTCAATCTGCAGAAACCTATGAAATTAAAAATTCTGGGGGCTATGGATTATTAGCGCCTGCACGTGAACCTTACCATAATACGCTACCAGATACTGGCGGTACTGGTAAGAAATTAGCAACTTTTGAGAAATCGGTTTTAAATGAGCAGAATATAGAAGAGATACGGGCCCTTGCAGAAACAATCCGAAATAGAATGCCTGCCGAAACCACTACAGACTATAAAGGTGCATATGATGTAGAATTAGGCTTTAAAGACAATAAATTATGGCTGTTTCAAATTAGACCTTTTGTAGAAAACAAAAAAGCATTAAGTTCTGCTTATTTAGAATCCATCACCCCAAAAATAAATACGAATAAAGAAATAGCCTTATCTACTAAATTATAACCATGAAAAAATTACTTATCCTAGGAGTACTAATTAGTTCTTGTTTTGCATTTACGACCCTTTTATACTACCCTATTGATGGGTATGAGCAAACAGGAATCAAAAGATTACTCCGCTTAGAATTAATTAAGAATGGTGAGCTAAAAGAAGCTACTCCTTTACCAGAAGGGGCTAAAAAATCATGGAGTGATATACAACTGAATTTAACTTCTAAAGCATCAGATAGTGTGGGGAGTTTTTTACAAGTCGATGAAGATTTCCAGAAGGAAATTAGTGGTTTATTCAGAGGTTTAGATAAAAGCTACTCGCTTACTGTTTTAGATATTTCAGATTTAGATAGCATTCGATACGCCAAAAGAAATGAAACTGCTGGTTACCAACCAGGTAGTGTAGGTAAACTGGCGGTATTAAATGCCTTGTTTACGCAATTGGCTAAGATATACCCAGATTCATGGGAAAGCAGAACAAGCTTATTGAAAAGTAAAACCGTTAAAGCAGGTGTTTGGGGGCTAACCGACGAGCACACTATTCCCATCTATAATGTAGAAAAGAAAACCTTGGTGAAACGCCAAGTTGTGGCTAGTGATGTATTTTCATTGTATGAATGGGCAGATCATATGTTGTCTGTAAGTAACAATGGGGCTGCAAGTATTGTTTGGAGAGAAGCTTTACTAATGGCCGCTTTTGGCAAAGAGTATCCTGAATTGACAGAAGAAAAGGCTTTAACCTACTTTAAAACAACGCCTAAAAAAGAACTGACGGACTTAGCAAATGATGTGGTTAATTTACCTCTTCGTGATTTAGGCATCACCCATGAAGAATGGCGTCTAGGTAGCTTTTTTACAGGCGGTGCTAATACGTATGTTGGAGATAAAGGAGGTAGCACTGGAACTCCTATCGGACTGATGAAATTTTTAGTACAACTAGAGCAAGGGAAAGTTGTAGATGAAAATAGCAGCTTAGAAATGAAGCGCCTTATGTACATGACAGATCGTAGAATTAGATATGCACAATCTCCTGCATTGAAGGATGCTGCCGTATATTTCAAATCTGGAAGCTTGTACAAATGTGATCGTTCTAACGGTCAAGTTTGTGGAAAATATATGGGGAATGTTTCAAATTTTATGAACTCAGTCATTATCGTTGAACACCCAGATAATTGTACATACATGGTGGTATTAATGACCAATGTATTGCGTAAAAATTCGGCCTCAGATCATATGTATCTAGCATCCGCAATAGACAAAGTGATTAAACAATAATAGTTAAACTCTTCAAAACTGTTTTAATAAGATGGACACATAACGTCATAATTCAATGTTAATTAAGTAAATTTAAAAACATACTACCTAGTATTTTATTACTTTTACTACATGGAGCAAAAGCAGAAATCGGAATTTACGAAACAATTAATCCTAGAAGAATCATTTAGGTTATTTTATTCTAACGGGTTTAAAAGTACTAGTGTCGATAAAGTTATGCTCGCTACCAAGCTTACAAAAGGTGCCTTCTACCACCATTATAAAAACAAACAAGAATTAGGTCTCGCTGTAATTAGCACAAAAGTAAAAGAGCGTGTGTATGACGGCATGGTTGCCCCTTTATATCAACCGGGTAACGCTTTGGATATTTTAAAAGCCACTTTTATCGATCGTCTAAAATCATTTTCTATTCATGAAAAGAAACATGGGTGCCCCATGAATAATTTAATTAATGAGATTGGAGATGAAGAAATTGCATATCAAATCGCATTAAAAAAAATTATAGAAGAGTGGCAAGCAGCGCTAATTTTCTTAATTGATAGAGGTAAACTAGAAAAGAGTATCCAACAAAATATAGAAAGTAAAGCGGTTGCTATTTATTTAATTAGTGCTTTTGAAGGCATTCGAGGCATACGAAAGTTATATCAAGATGATGCTATTTTAGAAACCTACATCTCTGGTCTTTCTTTCTACCTACAAAAACTAGAAGTTTAATTTTTTTTATACAAAAACATACTACTTAGTATGTTTTAAAGAATATTTATTATTATGAGTCAACAAAACGAACAAAGAAGAAATTTCGTAAAAAAATCTGCCTTATTAGGTTTAGCGGGTATTGCCGCCCCACACTTAGGCTTTTCCGCCAATGACACCAAAGAAAATATAGCACCCTCGCTTTTGACAGACCGTCCTAAAGTAATTTTTTTTGATGTAAACGAAACCTTATTAGATCTAAACGCAATGAGAGAAAGCGTAGGGAATGCTTTAGGCAACAGAAATGATTTACTGTCCTTATGGTTTACCACCATGCTACAATATTCATTAGTAGACACTGTAGCAAGGCAGTATCATGATTTTGGAATCGTAGGCGTTGCTGCCTTACAAATGGTGGCTTCAAATAACGGAATTACAATCTCTAAAGAGGAAGCTACAAAAGCCATTCTAACTCCTTTGCGATCACTACCTGCACATCCAGAAGTTAGGTCTTCTTTAGAAAATTTAAAAAAGGCCGGCTATACATTAGTCTCTTTCACCAATTCATCAAACATAGGTGTAAAAACACAGTTTGAAAATTCTGGGTTAATAGATTTATTTGAAGAGCGCTTGAGTGTAGAAGATATCGGAAAATTTAAGCCTCATGCAGATGCGTATGATTGGGCTGCACGAAAAATGGGTGTAAAACCCCAAGAGTGCTTATTAGTAGCTGCACATGGCTGGGATATTGCGGGTGCACTCTGGGCAAATTGGAGAGCTGCTTTTATCAGTAGACCTGGCGCTCAACTCTATCCTTTGGCACCAAGTCCTGAATTCAATGAATCTAATTTAAAATTGATCTCCGACAAATTGATTGCCTTAAAATAAGCGCAGTATGAACGTCATTAAGGAAAATATTTTAAATGCTATCACCGTCATCATCATGGTGTTTTTTGCGATTCCTAAATTAACAGGAATGCCTCGAAGCATAGAAGGCTTTGAGCAATTTGAAATTGCGTTAGGTATACCTGCTACTTTTTTTAGAATATTCACTGGCATTTCTGAAGTAGCTTTAGCAGGTCTTTTAATATTCGCGTTTGTATATGAAAAACCAAGGTTAGAAAAAATAGCCTTCGCCTATTTATTGATTACGATGTTAACCGCTATTTTATTAGAGTTACTCGCTAGACCTGAACCTAAACTTATCCTTGTAGTCATAGCCATATTTCTAGCTATTGGCGCTATTTATAAATTAAATAAAAATCTATAACAACAGAATATGGTACGTAACAAAGTAATTATTGTAACAGGATCCTCCAAAGGCATCGGTAAAGAAACAGCTCTATTGTTAGCTAAAAATGGAGCGAAAGTTGTCATAAATCACTCCAACAGCGAAAAGGAGGCGGAAGAAACCGTTGCACAAATAATTGACAACGGCGGTACTGCATTTTCATTTAAAGCGGATGTTAGTAAAAAAAAGGAAGTAACAGCCTTATTTGATGCTACTCTTGAAGCTTATGGTAAAATTGATGTGCTCGTAAATAATGCAGGAACTATGGTTTCTAAATTATTGAAAGATAGTAGTGAAGAAGATTTTACGACCCTTTTTAATGTCAACGTTAAAGGGGTATTTAATACGTTGCAAGAGGCTAATTTTAAATTAGCCGATAATGGTATTATCATCAATTTTTCATCAAGTACTGCAAAATTGATGCTCCCTACCTACTCCCTTTATTCTGCTACAAAAGCTGCGGTAGAACAAATGACACGCGTATTCTCTAAAGAAATTGGAAGAGGAATATCTGTCAATGCAATTGCTCCAGGAGCAACAGAAACCGATATGTTTTTAGATGGAAAATCGGAAGAAACGCTCAAAAAACTTAGAGGCATGAATGCCTTTAACAGACTGGCGAAGCCTTTAGATATTGCTAAGGTAGTACTGTTTTTATCTAGCGATGATTCTAAATGGATTTCTGGTCAGGTGATTGGAGCTAATGGCGCTTTAGTATAAAACGTTCTAAATATAGCTCTCTTTTTGTGTATAAAGAGGGCTATATTATTTTATGCAATTCCTTCAAGGCCTCTTTTGCAAAAGATTGTATTTTGAAATTATCATCTTCCAAATATTTTTCTAATAAGGGAATAAATTTTTTATCTTGTTGCTTACCTATCAAAAAGAAAACAGCAAGCTTTAGCTTTTGATCATTAGCCTCTAATAGCAATTGGAAGCATTCTAATTCCGTTAATATCTTTTGTTTAAATTGATGTATTATTTCTTCAGAAGTTACATCTACCACGCTACTCTCTATAATAGGAAGTAATTTTCGTTTTAATTCTCCTGAAAGTAAATTATCTAAAAATTCTATGGCATTGGTTCTTGCCTCCTGTTTTTCACTCACCAAACCAGCATAGGCAATGGTAATATCATTCTGCTTATATTTTAAACCTAATAATTTAAAAATACGCTCTAAACCTGCATCTAGTCTACGCTCTAATAATTCCAATAAACTTGCACGGGCATCTCGCTCTGATTCAGAAACTATTTCTTTTGTTTTTTTTCTATTTCGATAAGAAACAATAATCTGCGTATGCATCGCAGATAAGGTATTATGATACAATTTGCACTCCTCATAAATACTAGAAACAATTTTAGCATTATTAAAGTGAAGGTTAGGAAAGTCGGTCTTTAAATCACTTAAAGCTCTAATTGCCGATAGCCGTACCGCCAGATCTTTATCTTCTAATAAATGGAAAAGATTGCGGACTGAATCTTGAGAATGAAACGCTTTAAATACTAGTGGAATAAACCGAGCTATTTCAATAGAAACCGTATGCGCCTTGACCATTTCTAACAAAGTAGGCTGTATTTGCTGGCCGTAGTTTTGAAGCGCTAACACCGTTGTATTCCTTAAGTTTTTATTGGGCAAAAAACCAACAAGTAATGGAATAAACTCCGGACTTAAGGTTTGTCCTGCGGCATAAATGGCCGTTTTCTGTACCGCTTCCGAAGAGTGCAATAGGTATTCTTTTAGGATGTTATGAAAGCTTGTAATATTAGCTGTCCCTATTGTTTTCAATAGAATCTGTAATCGGTCTATAGCCGCTTCATTTTCTTTAACCGCTGCAATCTCCCTAGCTATTCGTTCGGTTAGTTTATAGTTTGTACGTAATGAATAATTATCTCTAGACTCCCGTGCCAAACAGAGCAATGCGGTTGTGGCTACTAATAAATTTTCGTGATCCAAATAAGCATCGAAAACAATGGCTTCATTTTTCTGAGCGTGCAATAATAAGTAAGCCAAAGTAGCTGCTACCAAATCCTCATCTTCACTTTTTAGTAATTCTGGTATTTGAGAAATCATACTATTACTATTCAAAAAATAAAGGCTTTGGATTGCTGCTGTTTTTACTTTAAGAGAAGGATGGTCTACTAATAGCTCAACTTCTTTTATAAATCGCTTGTCATTGATTTCCTGAAGTTTTTGTAACATAAATAAGATCTGAGATTCTGATCCTGATTTAAATACCGTCTTCATACCTTCTACTACAGAAACATTCTTTACAACGGAAGTATCTTTTATTTTAATATTGGCTAACTCTGCAAGGTTTTCTCTAAACGTTTGAAAGTATTCTTTTCTAACTTCATAAATAAAAAACATCCAAATACCCACAAGAAATATAATAATTGAAGTGATATAATATATGGGTAAATCGAGTCCCTTGATGGCGAAAATTAAGATAAAACCTGCAATACCAGTAGCTACACTATCTACAACAACATCAATAAAAGACTTTGTTTTGTTCTTAAGATCAAAAGCTAAGGGTAAAGACAAGAGTTCCGTAGCGCTCTTATGAATAGATTGCTTTAAAGTACCATCTACCGCTTTAATAAAAATGATTACCGATAATTCTGGAACTACAAAAAATAATGCTGCTCCCATGAATATTCCTAAGGGTAATAACATCAAAGAGAAACCAACGCCCCAAATACCTACAACTCTTTGCGTGAAAAATAATTGAATTAATAGCGATAATAAATTGAAGGTGGAAAACCAGAAGGCAAAGAAAGCAGTTAGCTCATCTGGGTCTGGAATACGTGCAGAAGCAAAATCACTGTACAGATAGTCTACCAGTTTGGCAACAATAACACTAATCCCCACAATACCGGCTAGATAGGTTAAGTGTTTACTGTTTTTAATTAATGTAATTGGTTTTACCTCTGGCACTCCTGTGCGCTTCTTCTGCTTAAATGTATTAAGTTTAATAATTCTAGCCTTCCATATTTTATTTAATAAAGCGATGCAAATTCCTAAAAACAACGCGGCAATGAATATTACATTTTCATTACCAATAAGCGGCGCTAATAATGATGTTAAGTACCCTCCTAAAATTCCGCCTAGAATAGCCCCAGAACCGATAAATCCAAATAGACGCTTAGCTTCTCTAGCGTTGTACACCAAATTTGCCATAACCCAAAACTGTGATGCTGAGAGAACGGCGTGAATGGCTACCCAGACGTAGAAAAAGTATAGTGCCCACTTATTTAAGTAATGAAACCTCAGCAGTAATGCAAGAGCAATACTAAGAATTATAGAAACAGATAAAGTAAATCTAATTATTTTTTTTAGTGAAAAACGCGCTAATGCCCTAGAATAGGCATAGGAGCTTACTATTGCGGTTGCGGCAACTAAAAGAAAAGCCAAGGGAAGGTTTTCTACTCCTAATTCCGATAAAAATAAGGCGTTTACTGTTGGCTTGATAATTAGCAAAGAGGCTATCACCAAAAATATATACGCCAACATGTAGAAAGAAATTTTAAACTCTCCTTCTCTTATATCAAATGTTTTCTTAATTAAGTTTAGGAGCATGAAAGGTTTCAAATAATGCTAGTTACTAGCCAAATATATTCTCTTTTTTAAAACTTTTTCTACTGGTTTTACTAAATCTCTAATAATTTGCTCTCCATTGGCATCATCTATTAAAGCTACTAGAATATAACGGCGGTCTGGATCATCTCCCCAAACCAATATAGAATCTGAATGGAAAGTACGCCAAGAACCAGATTTTCTAAACAAACGGGCATCTGGAGCAATTTGATCTAAGGTATTTACAAATTTGTGATGCAAGTCTGAATTTTCCATAATGGCCAACATTTGCTTAGAACGCTTTTCGTTCACTAATTTCCCATTAGCTAGTAAATAATAATACCTACAAACTTGCGTAACCGTAGCTGCATGACTTAAGTTTTTTAAAGGTTCTCTATTAGTATCACCACCACCACCGTAGCGTTTTCCTACCCAAAGACCTCCTCCTTTATGCTCATCATAAAACGCATATTTAGGATCTGTCATGACATCTTCTATTTTCTTGTACCCTACGCGGTCTATCATTCTAGTAGAAGCTTGGTTGTTAGATTTGCTAATCATTAAACGCATATCTGCCTTCACTTCTTTAGTTTCCTTTAACTGCCCTTTTTCAATAGCATCCATAGCTGCTAAAAGAATAGCAATTTTAGGTAAGCTAGCTGCATACATCATATGGTTACCATTGATTCTTGCAAATCTTGTTTGCTCTGGATTGCTTAAATCTACCACACCAACAGCCATTTTCTTTTCTGAGATTAATTTCCTCCACTGTGGATTTGATTTTAATTCTTTCTCAAGGCTAGTTTGTAATGATTTATTGAAGACACTAGGAAGACTTTTAATTTCTGTGTCCGGAATACGAATAGGCAGCTCATCTTGTGCAAAAAGTGACGTACTGATGAGTACTATTAAAACTACAAGTAGTGAGTTCTTCTTCATAATTAAAACGCAAATTATTGCCGTGTCAAATGTATTTTTTTTATTGGTTCCTTGTGTGTTAAAATTTCAATAGGCTGTAAAAAAATAAATCCCATATAACACAATAGCTTACAACAAATTACAGCGCTAGATATGTTAAAAAAAGTAATCTTCCAGAGCGTAAAAAAATAAAGTTACGCATTTTCCAGCACCTTAAAAAATATGACCAATTTGCAGTTAAATGTGTCAAGTATACGGCATTAAAAATTTAGCACTTCTTTTTCATCAGTACCTATTATCGTTATTTCAAATTTATAGGAAGAAAGATCAGCTTTTAACCGGACGCTATTACTGCCTTCAATCCATGAAATATCGAGCTCTTGCTCCGCAGTTTCTGCAATCGCCATTTTTCCTGTAAAAGCAACATTTGTATTTCTTAAACGCAACAACTTTAATTGTTTTAGCACTATTGGTGTTGCTAGACTCTTTTTAATTCCTTCAAGAGATAAGGTTGTTCTATTTATTTCTTTGTGTCCCCCACTGCCACCATGATCAGCAGCTTCATGATTATTTTTACCAGCAAATAAATCTAAATACCATATCTGAGGTGTACCTGGCATAAATAATTGAATGGCTCTTGCCAATACTAATTTCTGATCACTTTCTCCCAAAGCACTATAAAAAGTAGCATTGACTTGGTAATAAGAAATTTTCTTCCCTGACGGATCATAAAGATTTTTAACCCTTCCACCACGCGCGATAATGGTGTCCATAATTTCTTCTATTTCTTTATCGGCTAATAAACCCACTTGGTACACACCCTGTACTTCTTTTCCTTTAAGGTCTAGCACAGGAATACCATCATGGCATCCTAACATATTTACGGTAGTATAATTTTTAGTAACAATCTCATTCGCCCATTTCAGAAGTGCTTTATTGGTACCTTTTTCTAAAGCATGAATGGTTAATCCTGGTAAGAAAAAATCATATATAACATATCCTTTAGCCGCTACCTCATCATGAAGATGTAATCCGTATTCCGCATGGATTTCTGGTAAGAGTTGTAACTCATTTTCTTGTGCAATTTTATTAATGCGCTCTAAATAATCCCAAGTACCCGGTGAATTAAAAAAATTAGTTTGTCCCACTTCTTTATGCAAGTATGCAAAAGCATCTAACCTAAGCACATTACACCCATAACTTCGCACTTTTTGTAAGGTCTCTTTGTAGAACTCCCATACTAAGGGCGACTTTGCATTTACATCCATCTGCCCTAAATACGACCGTTTCTTTTCTATAATTGCTATGATCTGATCTTTATATATTTCGTGAGCTCCAAGATTAAGGGTTCTAAAATCTTGTTGCGTCGCTATCGCTGCATTCATGGTTTCACAAATAGCTACTGCTATTTTCTCTGATATATTTAAATTAGATAAATCACCTATTGCTATTGGCTGATACTTAATTTCTTGGTAAAAGGTATTCCAATAGGGTTTTTCTGTTCCATCAGGGAAGATAACTTTAAGTATCGGCAGTCCAGATTTGCGCATGAATAACTTATTCAAATGTTTAGGATCAGGTATAATCACTCCATTATCTGCTAGTTCTCCATGGCCCTCCCAAAACTGATTCCAATCAATAAAAAAGTCTTTATATTTTGATGCTTTCCCATATTGCAACATATCTTTAAATTGAGGGGAAGCAACAGAAAGGTGGTTTAAAACAATATCAAACTTAAGCATAATGCGCAATGCAGCTAAAGCTTTAAGGTCTTCTTTCGAAACAAGTTCTTGGTTAAAGTTATAATCAATAATAGAAAAACCACGATCTAAATCACTATTAAAGAAAGTAGGTAGTATATAGAATAATGAAAAAACATCTTCAAATTCGGGCATTTGCAATACCTTAATAATATCGCTCAATTTGTTTCCAATACTATCTGGATAAGCGTTAAACATTACACCATTTCTAATCTCTGTCATATCTGAGGTTTATAATAACTTATTGTCTATTGCTATAATGGACTGCTTATAATAATTCTGAAATAATATTAATATTATCTGGGAGTCGCCCTACATTTTGAAGCTTTAATGCCGCTAATTTAAGAGCCACTTCTAAGCACTTTTCAATGGGTTTTTCATTGATATAAGCAAATAAAAATCCTGACCAAAAAGCATCTCCTGCACCGGTAGCATCCATAATTTTATCTACCTTAATTGCTGGTAAAGTGATGACACCATAGCCTTGTTTTGAAAGTTTAACACCTTTACTCCCCAATGTCAAACATACTGTAGTCACCCCCTCAGAATGAAAGAAGTTAAATATTTCATCATGCGGTACTTCTTTCTTAAACAAGCGAAGCATATCATCTTCACTAATTTTAACGAGTGGATTAAATTTACAATAGGCTTTGATAACTCTCAGCGCTTCTGCCCTACTCTTCCACAGTTTTCTTGCGTAATTCACATCGATACTCAATTGACACCCCAATTCAAAAGCTTCTTGCGCTTTTTTAAAAATCGTAGCTTGGGCAGGGTTTTTACTTAGGGCAAAACACGTGGTATGAAATATTTTACTATCTAATAATAAGTCTTTACTTAATTGGCTTTCTTTGATTTCTTTATCGGCTTGCCTAAAAGGAATAAAATCTGGTGTACCCGCTGTTTTTGAAACAAAAATAACACTGGTGGGCTTCTTCTTTTTCTGGATGATGTATTTTGTCGAAATCCCTACTTCATCTAATCGTTTAAAAATATACGATCCAAAACCATCATCTCCCACAGTGGCGACAAGTGCAGGGTTTAATCCCAATCGTGCTGCATTCATCGCTACATTGGTAGGAGAACCACCCAAATAGCGGTGGTAATCTCTCGTGTTATCAATTCCCATTCCGGATTGATGACCTATAAAATCTATTAAAATTTCACCTACACAGAGAATGTCTATCGTTCTTGGTTTTGTTTTCAAGTTTTTGGTTTTAGAATACTTTACTGTATGTTATAGTTTTAAAAAGCTGACTTGCAGCAAAATATGGCAACTTTTACTAATTTAATTACCAAGATAAATCATAATTAATTTGTTTTGCAATTTTAGCTTACGAAAATGATTTCGTAACTAACTAAAACGATTTCGATTTTTATTTCTAACTTACTTTTGAAAGCAAAACCTACATTTAGCTCATGAAGCCAGCAACCCTAAAAGAAATAGCTCAAAAATTAAATATATCTGTATCTACAGCTTCAAAAGCGCTGAAAGATTACCCCGATGTTAGCAAAAAAACGAAGGCACTAGTTCATGAATTGGCTAAAACTTTAAATTACAAGCCTAATAGTTTAGCGGTTAACTTACGCAATAAAGAGACGAAAACTATTGGTTTAATAGTTCCTGAAGTAGTACATCACTTTTTTTCTAGTGTAATTAAAGGAATTATCTCTCAGGCGGAAAAGAAAGGCTATTTAGTAATTATTTTACAGTCTAATGAATCGTATAAATTAGAAAAAAAGCAGCTTAATTTATTAATGCAGCAACGTGTAGATGGCATTCTTATTTCCTTAGCAAATGGTACGGCAGATTTTATGCACCTCAACGAAATTGTTGCTCAGGACAAGCCACTCGTTATGTTTGATAAAATTGCAAAATTAGTACGTTGCTCTAAAGTTATTATTGATGACCGCAAAGCAGCATATGACGCTACGCAACACTTAATTGATATAGGCTGTAAGAAAATAGCGCATTTTAGAGGTGCCTTATTGCCACAGAATTCAATAGATCGTTTTTTAGGCTACAAGAAGGCTTTGTTAGATAATCAAATGGACTATGACCCTTCTCTAGTTTATATCTGTGAATGTGGCGATAGGAGCTTTGAGGAAGGCAAAACCAATGCGCTACAACTACTAGAAGATCATACGGATGTTGATGGTATCTTTATAAACACAGATCTAGTTGCCATTGGTGCCTTAACAGCGTTTCAAGAAAAAGGTATAGCTGTACCTAATGATATAGCTGTAGTAGGGTTTAGCAATTGGTTTATGTCTTCTGTAATATCTCCTAGTCTTACCACTATAAATCAGCCCGGTTTCTTAATGGGCAAAACAGCTTTTAAGCAACTTTACAAAGAAATTAAAAATCGTAAAAAAAATAAACCAATAGAATTGAAGGAAATTATTTTACAAACAGATCTGATACCAAGAGCGTCTACAGCCATTAACAAATTAAATAATTAGTCAGCATTTAGATAGCAAACGCTACTTTACAACTTCTTGAAGTGACGCAGTTAAATCATTATAAATAGTGCTATCGGTTTCACTTAAGGAATTGTCTAAAAGGTTGGTATTTTCTAGAGGATCTATAGTAAGGTCATATAATGCCTCTGCCCCATCACTAAATAAGATATACTTATGTGTTGAGGTTCTTATAGTATAGTCTGATGATTCGTCATCATAACTGATCTCTGAAAACCCATAAGCTCTATTTCCTGTTTCTGAATTACCTAAAAGTGTTTTGAAGCTCACACTATCTGTATTGGTATTCTCCGAATTTCCAGATAATTCTACTATAGTATTGTACAAATCTGTAGCATTTATAATACTATTCTCTTCTATATTCTTTCGCGTAATACCTTTACCAGATAGCACCATAGGAACGTTTATTCCTCCTTGGTATATGGAACCTTTAGCCCTTAAACGTTCATATTCTTGTGCAACCTGGTTTGGAGAACCATTATCTCCTATAAAAATAATAACGGTATTCTCTCTAACCTCCTCAGTCATATTCGCCAAAAGCCTTCCTATTTCAGAATCCATAGCCTCTAATGCGGCTAAAAAATAAGGCAACGGATTAGCATCAATACTTGCTTGGTCTGTAGGTAAATCTCCTTGACTATGTAAATTTGATGGTGGTACATGAAACGGGGTATGAGGTGCATTATAAGCTAACCATAAAAACCAAGGATCATCTTGAGCATTCACCCAATCAATGGATAAATCTGTTAATTTTGTGGTAACATACTCGGTGCTTGTAGACGAATTTGAGTTTTCTACAAGGCTCCAATTGTAATAATCTTGAACGGTACCATTCAGTATCCCCGCAAAATAATCTATTCCCATTGCTGTAGGCTGGTTAGCATCTACTGAAAGATGCCATTTACCAATTAGTGCGGTGCTATAATTCAACATATCATTTTGAAGAATATGTTCCGAGCTTGCAAGAGTCTGCCCCACTCTGGTGATACCTGTTTGAATACCATATTTACCTGTTAGCATGGTAGCTCTGGTGGGACTACAAAGCGGATTTGCCCAAACATTAGTAAACCTAATCCCATCTGCCATGAATCCCTCTAAATTTGGCATATTTGGTTTTACACTGCCAATAGGATAATTAGGTGTAGCATCTAGCCCCATATCATCGGCTATAATTAAAAGAATATTAGGAGGGTTATCCTCTTCAGTGCCATTATCCGCAATTTCTGCTGTAATTTCTTCAGCTGTGTTCTTACTGCTACACGAAAAAATAAAAAGTATCATGACTGAGTATATAAAAATATAGAGTGGTGATTTCATAAGGAATTAATTTTTAGTACTTTTTTTAAAGCATATAGTATTAAAAATCTTTGTTTTTTAAAATATCAATATGCCGTATAAGACGCTTAATATCTAATGCAATTGTTCCATTGTAAACACCTCGTATATACCCTTTTTTATCCACCAAAATAAAATTTTCAGTATGTATAAAGTCGTCTAAATTAGTTGTTTTAGTGAAATCGTCATCAGCAAAATATCCGTTTCTAGCATGAGTATAGAGTTCTGTTTTATCACCAGTGACTAAATGCCATTTTTTAGCATTAACCTCCTTTCTAATACTATATTTTTTAAGTTCTTCGACCGTATCTACCCACGGCATTACCGTATGTGACAACAGCATAATGTCATCGTCATTTTCGTAAACCTCCTGAAGAACATTCATGTTTTCTGTTAGTTTTGGACAAATACCTGGGCAAATAGTAAAGAAAAAATTAGCCACATAAATATGTCCCTCATAAATTTCATTGGAAATAGTATCTCCGTTTTGGTCTAAAAATGAAAATGGCGGAATTTTATGTACGGGAGTATTCCATTGGGGTGTAAAATCTGCCGAATTAAAATAGGGTAAAGTACGTATCTGCCTGTCAATTTCAGAGGAATCTGGTGTTGCTTTATTTTTATTTCCACAGGAATTAAACACTATGAATACCCCTATGAATAATAGTTTCTTAATCATCTGTTTATTTTACATCTGTACTACCCACAGTAACTTGATAGCATTTTTTAAGACCGATTAGACCAAATCGTTCTCCGTTTATAGTTTCAAAATTAGCTCTTATTTTCCCTGAAGCATACCACATTCTTTGACTTCCCGATTCTTTTCCATTCGAATAATTAAAGTCTTTAAAAACTGCTCCTGTTTTATACCATTCTTTAAGATTTCCTTCATAGACACCCTTAGAATTAAAATGGTACACAAATTTTGGCGTACCTGTATCCCACCATCCTTTATGAATTCCTACTTTTAAATTATTGGTATAGAAACGCTCTGAAGCTTTTAGGCCATTTTGATGCCAATAAGTTTCTAAACCTTCTTTCTTACCCTCGCCATAATTGATTTTAGATTTTACCTGACCATCCTGATGATATGCTACTAACACACCTGTAAAGGGAGTATTTTTAAATAACAATACTCCATTCTTCAAATTGAGGTTGGTGTCTAATGCATCCAGATTCAATTGATCTTCTGAACATCCTAAAGTCAGTATAACATATAAAATGTAACCAATAAATTTTGTAACTAATTTCATTGTATAGTTTGATGAAACGACGATAAGAAAATTTGAGAATAACTTTTAGTGATGTAAATTAATTAGTGATATTTCCAGGAGTTCCAAAAAAACCATTTCCATTGATATATGGATCATCGGCTGTCACGTGATAATGATAAATTCCATCCGGAAAATCCGCCGTTACCCCTGTATGGCCATGATAGTCATCTAAATCCGCAGAAGTAATTGTCTGACCTTCCTCTAGAGGTCCATAAACAGGAAAGCCATCTGATAATAATCCTACAAAAGCATCTTCCCCATATTCTTGCGTTAAATATGTTGGCTCTATATGATAATGATAAGCGCCTTGTCCTTGAGGATGACCCAACCACTGATCAAAACTATCAATCTCGTTAGTTAGCGGTTGGTCAGGACCTGCATATTGGTTATATAAAACTATACCATTTCTTGCAATACCCATTGCTCCTAAAGACGTAGGTTCATGAGTAGTGGCTTCTGCCGGATTTAAAGATATAGTAAACGTAATATTTTGAGCTTCAATCTCATTAGGGTTTTGATGAAAAGCAGTATTGGTACCATTATAAATTTCATACAGTTCATTAGATGTAGGCCAATACGGACTGGTATGATTTGGTAAATCTTGTGTGGTAAACGTTACCGTATTGCCTGCCACGGCATAGGACAAACCAGTACCATCAAACTTTGATAATAGTGCCGATATATCATAAACGGTATCTATAGTTTCTGGTGTTGTTTCTTCAGCGGTAGTATCTGTAACAGAAACATCGGAACTAGAACAGGATACCAATAGCGCTAATGTACTCATCATTACTATTGATTTTAACTTCTTCTTCATTATAATACGTTTTGGGTTTTCTATTTATTTAGATGCCAATTAAAAAAATACCTTGCGTTTATTTTTAAATAAAACTAATATTGCAGGAATATTGCGCTACTATTCGTCTTTATGCTCAAAAAAATTAGGCCTTTCGTGAGTTTCTGCACTTGTCATCAATGCTTCTTTTATTATTTCCTGTAATTTTACTTGCTGCTTTTTCGTGCATATGCTTTCAACATTCTTAAAATAATAAAAAGTTTTTTGTTCCTTCTGTTTTTGAATTCCCCCAATTAATGAGGTTATAGAGTCTATTTGATTTTCTTGTGTGGTGGCATCTGCCAAACTATTCCATAATTGTTTTTTTAGACTTCTATTTTCTGTCATTAATTCTCGGATGGCCCGTCTATGCTTTCTAGTAATCTTTCTAAATTGCTGCAGTTGATCTTTTTCAAACTCCAATTCCTTAGCAATAAAATTAGTTGGTTGCTCTGATCTTTCTGGTTGTTTATTCTTTTCATCTTTCAAATAGGTAACCAAAAAGAACCCGTTCACTGCAATTAAAAAAACCAGTAATATATACGTTATTAAATTTTTCTTCATTTGATTTATATCATCGGTCCAATAAAATTAGAAATGCCTAAGAATAGTCAGTTTAAAAAATTGTATGGACCATATTCATTTTAGTTAATTAAACAACGATGTTTCCGTATTCCCTATTAAATCAAAGGTTTCAACAAACTGTTCTAGGTTATCGTTGTAGCTAAATTTTCTCATTTTATGAAACGTAAGGATATTCAATCCTAGTATTAAAATTAGCAATGTAAATTGGACCTTTACCGTTAGCCATGAAAAAACCACTTTCTCATTTTCAGCTTTATGAAACAAGTTATGCATCACTTTTTCTTTAAAAAAAGGGGACACAGCTACAGGTCTTATGGCTGTTGTACTCTCGAGAATCTCCTGTACGCTATTTTCTATATTGTTATCTTTTTGCTTCATACTATATATTTAGATGGGAAAAAAAATAAAATCTCTCGCTAAAGTTCATTTTTATAATAATTAATTAATAATTCCTGTAATTTTTTCTTTGCTCTAAACATTAAGGATTCTATGGATGAAATGCTTTTCCCTGTTATTTCATTAATTTCCTGGTAGTTTTTTCCATCTAATTTATGCAGTGTAAAAACGAGTCTTTGGCTTTCTGATAATTGGTTTACTGCAAAAAAAAGCACTTTGGTTTTTTCTTTATTTTCTAGGATAATCCCTGGATGATTCACTTCCGTAAAATAATTGGAATTAGTTAAAAAAATATCGTCTCTAGGTATAACTTTTAAAAAGGCAAAACGCTTTTTTGTATTCTTTTTCCTAATAAACTCTAGACATTTATTCGTGGTTATTCTATAAATCCACGTTGATAAAGTCGAATTTCCTTTAAATTTTTTGATGGATTTAAATATTTCTACAAAAACCTCTTGAGCAATATCTTCGGCATCCTCTTTATTGGGTACAAAAGATAGACACGAATGAAATATTTTATCTTTATATAAATCAATTAGCTTGCTATAGGCCGCTTGATGCCCGCTTCTTAATTCTTCAATAAAATTTAAATCTTCCAATTAAAAAAGCTGCATTAGTATTAAGGAGTGCAAAAGTAAGTTTGTAATTCTCGGTATCGGTAAAAAGTTGCGTTAAGACTTCCTCTTTTTTTTTGTCTACTCCCTTTGGTTAACTAACGATATTCTCCTAAATTAATTGCAAGTCCGAACTTATGAACCTTTCCTCATACTAGAAATAGTATATTTATACCGTTTAAATCAAGAACACATTTCCTTATAAATACAGAACGGCACATATAAACCCTTTTTTAAGTTATTCTATGGCAGCATTATTTATTCTAGTTCTATTTTTAGTACTCATAGTATTTCTAGTTTGGCTTGGATTAAAACGTTCTAAAATAACCGCTAAACCTATGGAACTTATTATTGGTTCCGTATACCTCTTAACACTCTTCTTATTTCTCCTAGGCTTATTATTTCATAACAATCCATATTACAAAGCTGTAGATCCTGTAGATGGAGAATGCTACAACCCTTTCTCAGAGCAACACATACTCACCCTTATATTTTATTTTGTTGCCTATAATGTTTCGCTTTTTTTGGTGTGGACAAGGAGTCAAAAACTACCTCCTTTAAGTTTAGTACTTGCTATGATATTCATCCTGATAGGAATGGTATTGAATCTCGTCATTATATACCAAACCTCAACACATAATACCACTAGCTTAGATATGTACATAAGTGACACGGAACACATCTTACTACTATTTGCCCCAGTTGTAGCATTTTGTGTGGGTATACTTCTAATATATAAAGTACTAACGGAACAGCTCACAGAAACCGCAGATAGATCTTATGCTAATCCTTATCTACACAAAATTCAAGGTTTTCTATTACATAAGAGCAGGAACCCACTGTGGATACTTATATTTCTATTTCCTGTATTTTTCATATGTACGCTAGTACTTATTTTATTTGGTCAAGCTCCTGATGCTCTCATTAAGGTATTCACAGAAACTACCACCTGGAAACTATCGCAACAAATGCATCCGCCAGTTTTAGATCATAAAGGACATTATTTATGTACCGTAGCCGCTTCCGGCCATCCTACTATTGTAAAACCTATCAGATTAGGCCAGCGCAATGGCAGGCCCATCATTGTAAATAGGCAATTACTCATTGCAAATGCTTTTGAAGAAATGATTCAAGATTTCTCTCCAAAACTACACCACGTGATTCGTAAAAATTATGACCGATATGGGTATAACCTTTCTACAAAAATAAATACTCCAAGCTTATCAAGTATCACCTATGTGGTTATGAAACCTTTAGAATGGTTCTTTCTAATAAGCTTATACCTCTTTTGCCACAAACCGGAATTAAAAATTAAACAGCAGTATACCTTGAAATTATAACAGCCTTAGTACACAAACTTGAAAGAGCAAACCCAGCATTTCAGGGAATATTACAAACTAAGCGTATATTTACTTTGATCTAATGTGCCTTAGAAAACCCCAATCTTTATTGCCTTAAAATATAAAACCATGAAATACCTATTATCTTTTCTTTTTGCTGCTGCCATTATTCTTCTATTCTCTTTTAATAAATTTTCTGATGCAGGTGAGATCAGCTGGAATAAAATTGATGAAGGTTTATACTATGCCGAATATGATGCTCCAAAAAAATCTAGCCTTGGAGACAGTAAGATTAATATCTTGAAGATTTCTCCAAAATTATACAACCTTAATTTATTGAGTGCCAAAGAAAATGGGAACGGCATTAAAACGGCTAAAAAATGGGCACAAGATAAAAATCAAATTGCAGTTATTAACGCGGGTATGTACATGCAAGACTTTGCCACCAACGTGGGTTTTATGAAAAATTTTAATTTCACTAACAATGGTCGCTTAAACAAAGACAATACAATTGCTGCTTTCAACCGTAAAAATGATAGTGTTCCTGAATTTCAGATTATTGACAGAACCTGTCAAAACTGGGATGAACTAAAAGATCAATACGACTCTTATACACAATCCATCCGCATGGTAGATTGCAATCAGAAAAATAAATGGGGACAGCAATCTAAAAAATGGAGCATGGTGGTTATCGGAAAAGATAAGGAAGGTAATGCCCTTTTTATATTTACACGCTCTCCATATTCCGTTCATGATTTTATTAATATTCTCTTGAATTCTTCTTTGGAAGTATACAATCTAATGTATTTAGAAGGCGGCCCCGAAGCATCATTCTACATGGATCATAATGAAACTAAAGTAGAAAAAATGGGAAGCTATGAAACTGGCTTTAATGAAAATGATGATAACAACGTATTCTGGTCTATCCCAAATGTAATTGGAATTAGCAAAAAATAAACCGTACATAGTAATACTAACACTTACTTTAGGTACATAACTATTTAACAAACCAAACCTACAAATTACCCTATGAAATTTAAAATTGCTGCATTTTGCTTCGTTAGTATTATTTTTTTTGATTGTACCACCGAAAAAAAAACCTTCCATGCTCCTGAGATAGGTTGGACTATTAATTTAATTGATGGTTGGGACATTGAAAGTGCTAGAAAAGTAGATCAAGATATTCATGAGGGTTTAGCTCTTATTGAAAATTCTGGAGAAAGTGTCTATGTCAGCGGAAAAGAAATAGGCCTCTTTGTGCTTCGATCTGATGAAATAACAAAATTTCAAGCAACCATCATTCCTTTTGAAGAAACCTATAAAAACGAATGGAATGATAAGTACCCACAGATAAAAGATGTTATTTATTCTATTTTTGCCTCTCAAGGCGTACGAGTAGATTCTAGTTCAACTACAGAAACCATAGATAATATAGCGTTTGAAGTGTTCAACATCAAACTGTCACAAAACGGCAGTACGTTGATGGAACAAAACATGTATAGAACGTATATCAATGGTTATGACTTTATCATCAATATGAGTCACAATAGTATTTACGATAAAAATGCTATGTTAACCACATTAAGAGCCTCAAAATTTGATAAAAAGTAACTCTTGTTAAAACTTAATAAAAAGTTAAAGAATTGCAATATGAGCTAGAAAGTTTTTCGTTGTTGATTTGTTTTTTAGATTTGCGGCTAGCCATCGCTAAAAATGAAAAAGACAAATTACATTCCTAAGGCACTAACAGCAGTATTTCTACTGTTGTTTATGATGCTGCCTTTAGCAATTCAATTTGTACATTCTTGTGAAAGTCATGAGCATATAACCTGTAAAAATCAGGATAACCAAAAAACTCATATTCACCAGAAATCTCTTGATTGT
This sequence comes from Cellulophaga sp. HaHa_2_95, assembly GCF_019278565.1. The sequence continues at coordinate 3,700,546 of NZ_CP058988.1, forward strand.
CATATTTGCGACTTTCACTTCTTTTCATTCAGCTATGATATTTCATCCTATCCAGAGTTTGTAAAAACTGCTTTTTCTTTAAAAGCAACTACTAGTTTTACACCTCAATTTATCAATACTTTCCTTAATAACAACACCTCATTAAGGGGTCCTCCTAGTTTTCTTGCTTAATTTAAAAAACATATTTTTTAAAATTTAATCAAGAATCTTTATGCGCATTTATGCACTGATGGTACTGTTATTATGCAGCTTATCTTCATTTTCGCAAATCTGCAATAATACACTATCTGGTAAAGTAATAGACTTACATGACGGTACCGCTCTAGTTGGGGCGATGATTATTATTGCAGGATCAGAACAAACGGTAGTCACTGATATCAATGGAAATTTTAGCATCCAAAATTTATGTGACCAAACTTATGCTATTCAAATTTCACATCCCTATTGTTTGACAAGTGGTCATAAAATAAAAGTGGATGGAAATACGGTCAAGACCTTTCAACTAGAGCATCATTTGGAAGCCTTAAATGAAATAGTCCTAAAAGGGCATGCCCAAAATAAAAAATCTAATACCCTAGCTCAAAATACTTTAAGTGGGGAAAAGATTGAACAATTTAGTAGTGGCTCCTTAGGGGATGCTTTAAATAGTTTATCTGGAGTAAGCTCTTTAAATACAGGGAGTACCGTTGTTAAACCTATAATAAATGGTTTACACAGCAGCCGTGTGATCCTAGTCAATAATGGGGTACGTATGGAAGATCAAGAATGGGGGGTGGAACATGCTCCAAATATTGATATAAATACTGCTGAAAATATAACCGTACTAAAAGGAGCCAGTGCCATTCAATACGGTGGTGATGCTATTGCAGGTGTCATAGTAACAGCACCAGAAAAGATATTTATTAAAGATAGCCTTTATGGCAAAACATTACTTTCCGCTAGCTCTAATGGAAGAGGCTCTACACTAACGTCCAAGCTCACAAAAAGCGATGATAACGGGTGGTTCGGCACAGTACAAGGAACCATTAAACGCTACGGAGATTTTGAAGCCCCAGATTATGTCTTAAGTAACACGGGAACTTTTGAACGCAATGCATCTGTACGGATAGGTTTTAATAAATTCAATTACGGAATTGAAGGCTATTATTCTTTTTACAAAAATGAAATAGGAATTTTAACCGCTTCACATATTGGTGGCGCTGAAGATCAAGTTAGAGCAATAAATAGCACTGTTCCTTTAGTACTTAAAGATTTTACCTATGCCATTACGTACCCGAAACAAGACATTACACATCATTTGGCGCGAATAAAAGCCTTTAAAAAATTTAACGGTTTTGGAAAAGTAAATCTTCAATATGATTTTCAGCAAAATCAGAGATTGGAATTTGACATTCGCGTTGGTGATGATTCAGATACCCCGTCCTTAGACTTAGTACTAAAAACACATACCCTATTAATAGATATTGATAGTAACTTATCTGAAAACCTTTCTCTAAAATCAGGTATTATGGCGAGGTATCAGGATAATTTTGCAGATCCGTCTACTGGTGTTCGAAGGTTAATTCCTGATTATGAAAAATATGACATAGGAGTTTATGGCATTAGCACCGTTCAATTACAAGATAATTGGCTTCTAGAAGCAGGGGCAAGATTTGACTATACCTATATGGATGTTTTCAAATTCTACAGGACCTCCTTTTGGGAATCAAGAAATTATGCTGCCCTATTTCCTGAAATAGTAGTGGAAGAATATGACAATCAGTTGTTAACAAATCCTCAATATAATTTTTTCAATGCATCAGGAACAGTAGGCTCTACCTACTCTTTCAACGATAAGCTTAAATTTTTTTTTAATTACTCATTGGCCTCAAGGGTACCCAATCCTTCTGAATTGTTCAGCGAAGGTTTGCACCATTCCGCTTCCAGAATTGAGTTAGGAGATTTGAGCTTCAAAAGCGAAATTGCGAACAAAGCTACACTAACCTTACAAAAAGAAGGAACGGTTTTCGGTTTTTCAATTCAACCTTTTATAAATAACATCCATAACTTTATTGTTATAGAACCCACCAAAGTAGAGCAAACGATAAGAGGAAATTTTCAAGTTTGGGAATACCGACAAACTAATGCGCAATTACTAGGTGTAGACATTGACGCGACTTATGCACTTAGTCCTCATTTTAATTTCAACCACCAATTTTCTTTAGTAAAAGGTTATGATCGTCAGGGTGATAGTGCTTTAATTAGTATGCCTCCGGTGAATACTACCAATGAAATTACGTATGAGAATCCTAAAGCAAATAATTTAAAGCTAGCCCTACAAAGCACGTATGCTTTTCGTCAAAATGAATATCCAAATACCAATTTTGAAGTATACATTGCTCAATCAGAATCTTTTGAATTAGTAGACGTTAGCACTCCTCCTGATGCGTATCACCTATTAAATTTTAGGTCCAGTATAGATGTCCCGATCACTAAAAAATCTAACCTAAGTGTAGGCTTCAATGTTACAAACCTTTTAAATACCCGATACAGAAATTACCTCAATAGCCTGCGGTATTATGCCGATGATTTGGGGAGAAACTTTTTATTCAATCTTAAATTTAATTATTAATCTATTCAAAAAAAAAGTACCATGAAAACAATCAAAACATTAAGTTTAGCAGTAGTAGCAGCATTATCATTTGCATCATGCTCAGATGATGACGATTCTCCAGAACTTGTTAACGAGGAGGAAGTAATTACTACCATGACCGTAACATTAACGCCAACGGATGGTAGTGAAACCATTACCTTACAATCTAGAGATTTAGATGGTGACGGATCAGATGCTCCTGTAATTACAGTCACCGGAAATTTAGTTACCGGAACAACCTATAATGGTGCCATAGTTTTATTAAATGAAACAGAAAGTCCGGCAGAAGACATTACGGAAGAAGTAGAAGAAGAAAGCGATGAGCACCAATTTTTCTATACCATAAGTTCTGGACTTGACGTTACAACTGAGTATGGTAATAATGATAGTGATGGAAATCCTCTAGGAACAGAATTTATATTAACTGCAGGTGCAGCAAGTGCAGGAACTATAACTTTTACCCTACGTCATGAGCCTACAAAACCAAATGATGGTATTGAAAGTGCTGGCGGAGAAACTGATATTTTAGTATCTTTCGACGTATCTGTAGAATAAGTAACCCTTAAGATTTTAAAAATGCACTTTATAGCTGGTCTATAAAGTGCATTTTTTTTGATAACCTTCGAGGAAAAATAAAACTAGCTTTTAAGCTTAAAAATCCTTGAGCTTCCGTTGTAAATTCCCTATTTTTAGAGGAGCCAAAAATTATAGACCACTTGTCTTTTGAGTAGTTTACTAAACGTCTTAATTCAAACATACCACAATGAAAATTAAAGGAATAGTATTTTTTTTCTTGATCACCTTATCTATTTCCCATGCTCAATCTGTGAGTATATCTAACAGCTACAATAGAGAATATACCTCCTTGAATGGCCAATGGAATTATATTGTAGACCCTTATGAAAATGGATTTTATAATTACCGCTATGAACCTTTTGAAAATCAAAAAAACCCAGAGAGATCTGCCTTTTTTACCAATTCTAAACCTACGTCCAAATCTGATTTAATCGAATACGATTTTGATAAGATGGATTCGATTACCGTACCTAGTGATTGGAATACACAGAAAGAAAAATTGTACTATTATGAAGGTTCTGTTTGGTATAAAAAATCATTTGATTATACGAAAAAAAAGCATTCAAACAGAGTCTTTATATATTTTGAAGCATCAAACTACAAAACAGATGTTTACCTTAATGGTAAAAAAATAGGGCAACATTTAGGAGGGTTTACTCCATTTAATTTTGAGGTGACACATCTATTAAAAGAAAAAGAGAATTTTCTAATTACCAAAGTAGATAATAAAAGAGAAGAAGATGCGGTACCAACACTTAATACAGATTGGTGGAATTATGGAGGAATTACCCGAGATGTAAAAATAATTGAAACAAGCGAAACTTTTATTTCTGATTATTTTATACATTTAGACAAAGAGAATTCTAAGAAAATTACTGGATACCTAAGCTTAAATGGCACCCATATTATAGACCAAGAGGTAACCGTAGAAATTCCAGCGTTAAAAATAAAAAAAAGGTTTAAAACCGATGCTAATGGAAAAATAAACATTGACATTACCGCATCAAAAATAAAACTTTGGTCTACAAAAAATCCACAGGTATACAAGGTTATTTTTACAACAGCTACCGATACTACAACCGATGAAATTGGCTTTAGAACCATTGCTACCAAAGGCGCTGATATTCTATTAAATGGAAAGAAAATATTTTTAAAGGGGATTTCTATTCATGAAGAGAGCCCGATAACAGGCGGTAGAGGAAATTCTTTAGCGGACTCAAAACAACTGCTAGAATGGGCTCAAGAATTGGGCTGTAACTATGTGCGTTTAGCACATTATCCGCATAACGAACATATGCTGCGCTTAGCTGATAAAATGGGTATTTTAGTCTGGGAAGAAAATCCGGTTTATTGGACCATTTCTTGGGATAATGAATCTACGTATGACAATGCTAAAAACCAGCTCTCTGAAGTAATCCAAAGAGACAAAAACAGGGCTAGTGTCATCATTTGGTCTATGGCTAATGAAACACCCACCACAGACGCACGAAATACTTTTTTAACACGATTGGCAAAATATACTAAAGAACAAGATCCTACGCGTTTAATAAGTGCGGCCTTAGAGCAAAGTAATTACGAAGGAAATCCGCTTGTGCGGACCATTCATGATCCGTTTGCTGAAGTAGTAGATATTTTAAGCTTTAACCAATATATTGGCTGGTATGACGGCACTATTGAAAAATGTCAAACCATTAGTTGGAATATTCAATACAATAAACCTGTTCTTATTTCTGAGTTTGGTGCAGGTGCTAAATTTGGATTACACGGTCCTAAAGAGGAACGTTGGAATGAAGAATACCAAGAATATCTTTATGAGGAAACCTTAAAAATGATTGATAAAATTGATCAATTAAGCGGTTTTTCTCCTTGGATATTAGTCGACTTCAGATCCCCAAGAAGGCTCTTACCGGAAATACAAGATGAATACAATAGAAAAGGATTAATTTCTGAAAAAGGCGAAAAGAAAAAAGCGTTTTATACCCTTCAGAAATACTATAATAATAAAAATTAATAGTTTTACACTAGCTTCAAAATTTGGTAGCACCCCAGAAGTTAATTATAAAGAGAGACTACATGAAAGAGATGGTTTTAAATGACGGAAACAAATTACCTATTGTAGGTTTTGGAACGTATAAAGCAACAGAACAAGAAGGCATTGAAGCAGTGAAATTTGCCTTAGAAAATGGCTATCGCTTATTAGATACTGCCGCAAAATACAACAATGAAGAAGCTGTGGGTAAAGGCATCAAACTAAGTGGTGTTCCTAGAGAAGAAATAAAAGTTACTACAAAATTATGGAGAGAAAATCTTTCCTATGAAGAGGCCAAATCTGAATTTGAAACCTCTCTACAAAAATTGGAATTAGAATACATAGACTTATACTTGATTCATTGGCCTGCAAATGCAAAGAATTATGATAATTGGCAGCATGCCAATGCGGAAGCTTGGCGTGCCATGGAAGATTTACAGACCGAAGGAAAGATAAAGTCTATTGGAGTTAGTAATTTCTGGCCAGAACATTTAGAAGCGCTATTTAAAACAGCACGAGTCCTACCCGCTATTAATCAGATAGAGTTTCATCCTGGATATTGGCAACCAGAGGTTACGTCCTATTGTAAAGCAAAAAAAATTACGGTACAATCCTGGTCGCCCTTGGGCAGAGGTGAGATTCTAAACAACGACATACTGAAATCTATCGCAAAAAAGCATAAGACTACGGTCGCCAAGGTCTGTTTACGGTGGGTAACACAGCATGATGTTATCGTAATTCCGAAATCTACCACTCAAGAACGAATTAAAGAAAATATTGATACTTTTAGTTTCGAATTAACGCAAGAAGAAATTCTAGAGATTAATGCTATCCCTAAATTAGGGTATAGTGGGGAGCATCCTAATTTATGGCCCGACAGAGAATCATAAATTCGTGTTTTCTATGATCTAAGTCAATCAACTTTAATAAACCAAAATGAAATCTCGCAGAACTTTTTTCAGTAGTATTATAGGTGTATCAGCAGTGTCGTTCCTCCCCTTTTCTATTTTCGCCAACATAAAACAGAATGAAAAAACTACAGAAACTATCAAACCTAAGCGCCTTAAAAAAGGAGATACTATAGGTTTAATTGCCCCGGGTTATGCGGTAAAACCTGACGTATTAGAGAAAGCTAAGGAAACTTTAGTTGCCATGGGATTTGTTCCATATCATACGGAGCGCCTACTTTGGAACCACGGTTATTTTAGCAATACCGATACAGAACGCGCTGCTGATGTTAATGAAATGTTTGCCAACCCTAATATAGACGGCATCTTATGCGCTAGAGGTGGCTACGGTTGTACCAGAATCATGCTTCTTTTGAATTATGAGTTAATTAAAAACAATCCAAAGGTACTTGTTGGATTTAGTGATATTACGGCCTTAGCCAATGGCATATATTCAGAGACAGGACTTGTAACTTTTCATGGTCCGGTTGGGAGCACTCTAGATGATGACTATTCTATACAACAACTGGAAAATGTTATTATCTATCCTGAAAATCAGCTACTAATAAAAAATGCTATTCTTGAAGATGATACGCTATTAAACAATCCAGAATTTGATAGGTATACTATTACTCCTGGGAAGTCTACAGGGAAATTGGTGGGTGGAAGTTTAACCCTCATCAATGCGCTAATTGGCACTCCACATGAAATAGATTTTACCAATGCCATTGTTTTTATAGAGGATGTAGAAGAAGCTCCTTACCGCATTGATCGCATGCTCACCCAATTAATACAAGGCGCCACTTTTAAACATGCGGCAGGTATTATGGTGGGTGTTTGTAATGGCTGTGATAAACCGGCGGCTTCAGGAAGCTTTACCCTCAGAGAGGTGATTCTAGACCGACTCAAACCCTTAAACATTCCTGCAGCCTACGGTATGAGTTTTGGGCATGTAAAAAACAACATGACACTCCCTATTGGTATCAAGGCCACTTTTGATGCGGATAAAATGACACTAACACTACAAGAAAAAGCCGTTCTATAGGTTTAAGAATAGGCTTTATCCCAATCTTTAAAAACAACCTCATATCCTTGAGATTGAATCATCGCTTTTATTTCGGCTGTAGAACGCTCGTCAGAAATTTCAAACTGTTCTAAGGATTGCGGTTCTACACTATACCCTCCAGGGTTGGTTTTAGATTCGGCACTGATAGACGTAATACCTAAATGAATAATGTGATCCCTAAATTTTTCACTTTCTCGGGTAGACATAGATAACTCCACATCTTCATCGAGCAAGCGATACGCACAAATTAATTGTACCAAATCTGAATCTGTCATTTCTACTTTAGGAGCTACATCACCTTCAAAAGGGCGTAATCTTGGGAAAGAAATAGAATACTTCGTTTTCCAATAGGTCTTTTGCAAATACCGTAAATGCAAAGCCGTATAAAAACTATCTACGCGCCAATCTTCTAAGCCAAATAAAGCACCTATACCTATTTTATGAATTCCTGCTTTCCCCAATCTATCTGGAGTATCTAAACGGTATTGAAAATTTGATTTTTTCCCTTTCGGGTGATGTACTTTATAGGTAGCTTCGTGATACGTTTCTTGATACACCAAAACAGCATATAAGCCTGCAGCAACTAAGGTTTCATATTCCTCTTGGTCCAGTGGTTGTACCTCCATGCTTATGTTGGAGAAATTGTTTTTTATTAATTCGATAGCATGCTTTATATACGACACTCCTACCGTTTTATTAGCCTCACCAGTAACTAATAAAATATGATCATATCCTAAGCTTTTTATTTTGGATACTTCCTTCAAAATCTCAGCATCAGTCAAGGTTTTCCTAGGAATTTTGTTGGTCATACTAAAGCCGCAATAGGTACAAATATTCTGACATTCATTAGACAGATACATGGGAATATACATTTGCATGGTATTCCCAAAGCGTTTTTTAGTAAGCTGATTGCTGCGCTGTGCCATTTGCTCCAAAAAAGGTTTTGCGGCTGGAGAAATTAAAGCTTTAAAATCTTCCAATCCTATTTTTTCTTTTTGAAGTATTTGAGCAACCTCAGCAGTGGTTACGGCATAGATTTCCTTTTCCAAGGTATCCCAATCATACTTCTCAAATGTGGTTTTAAATGACATAGTGTACTTTTAAATTTCGTTTAGAAAAGAAGTTAAAGGGCTGCTGCCTTCTGCTTGTTCTTTAACAGGTGCTAGTTTGGCTTGATAGGCCATTCTTCCTGCTTCTACAGCCATTTTAAAGGCATGCCCCATGGCTATAGGGTTCTGAGAAACTGCTATTGCTGTATTTACCAATACAGCATCTGCACCGAGCTCCATAGCATAAGCGGCATGAGATGGGGCACCAATACCTGCATCTACAATTACAGGCACATTGCTTTGTTCTATAATGATTTTTAAAAAATCTTCTGTTTTTATGCCCTTATTACTACCAATAGGAGCACCTAATGGCATTACACATTGCACCCCTACATCTTCTAAACGCTTGCATAAAACGGGGTCTGCATGTATGTACGGCATAACTACGAAGCCTAGTTTCACTAATTCTTCGGCAGCTTTTAAGGTTTCTATAGGGTCAGGCAATAAATACCGAGGGTCTGGATGAATTTCTAATTTTATCCAATTAGTATTCAGTGCTTCTCTTGATAATTGCGCTGCAAAGACAGCTTCTTTTGCAGTACGAACTCCAGAGGTATTCGGTAATAAATTAATCCTACTATTTTTTAAATGGCTTAAGATATCATCTGCTTCATCTTCTAAATCTACTCGTTTCAAAGCTACCGTAACCAACTCACTCTCTGAAGCAAGAATAGCTTCTTCCATTACTTGCGCACTAGAAAATTTACCCGTCCCCGTAAATAAACGTGATTTAAACGTTTTATCTGCTATGTTCAATATATCTGCCATATTTATTGATTTAGATTAGGTCTCCACACCTGTTCTTCAATGCTTGTTTTTTCTAACGCTTTCTTAAAAAGATTAATGCTATTAAAATTTTTAGTGATTTCTGAGGCTACTGCTACCCCGTAAATTCCCGTTTCTAGAATTTTAGCAACATCATTTATTACAATACCGCCTACCGCGATCACAGGAATAGTAGTTTGCAGCTGCTTCATAATCGCTGCATAACCTTCAATTCCCAAAATAGGGCTTAGACGCTCTTTTGTCTTTGTAAAATGATAAGGCCCTAAACCTATATAATCTACCTTCTTAATAAGTAGTAGGTTGCAATCACTAATAGTATTTGCGGTACCGCCAATAATCTGCCAGCTTTCTAAATATTTTCTAGCAATAGACGGGCAAGTATCTGTTCTTCCTAAATGAACACCATCTGCTTTTACCTCCTTGGCTATTCTATAGTGATCATTTATTATCAATCTAGTTTGATAGTGATCTGTAATTTCTCGGGCTTCTGTAGCAAATTTCAAAACTTTTTTAGGACTTAAATTTTTCAATCGCAACTGTACCAATGCTGCACCTGCCGTACAGGCACTTTTGATATTATTTAAATGCTCTTGAGGTGTTTCTCCTTGTGATATGTAGTGTAAATTTGGTAATTGCATGGGTATTCTATTTAAATATATTAGTCCGTAGTTTTATTATTTGTTGTAAAAGTGCTGCATGGCTGTAAAAGCTTTTACAGGGGTACCACTATTCCACACGCCCCCTAAAACGCCAATGCCCTGATACCCTAATTCATGTAGTTCTTCTATATTGTTTTCGGTGACACCGCCCATACCAATAATCCGTTTGTCAATATGGGTTACCTTAAAACCTTTGCCTTCGTAACCTTTTTTGGAAATTGAAGAAAAAACGGGACTTAACAAATGATAATCGAACTCAAACTCGCAAGCCTTTATGACGTCTGGGTCATGAAATGAAGAACTGATGGTTTTACCATACATATTAAGCGGTTTAAAATACTGCCCTGGATTATCTATGTGGTCTATTCTTTTTTGTTCCTGAAAATGAATCCCTTTTAAATTATATGCATTTACTAATTCATGAAAATAATGCACAACGATACGGTTATGGTACTTCTCCTCTATCAAATCTAAATAATCACAATGCTCTTGATAATTTTTAGAAGGCTTTCTTAAATGAAAATAGACTAAACCGGCTTCAAAAAGTTCGTGTAAAATTTCAATTTCATTGGCAATATCTTCTTCTGGCGCTATAAGAACTATCATACTTTTTTTGGGTTAGGGATTGCAGTGGCATCCTTTTGCTGTTGGTGTAAATTTATGGCGTAAAACGACATAAACTTATACGAATAGGCAAAAGATATAACGGAAAGCCCGACTACGCCTTTTTCCAAGGCGTAGGAACCTACTGTGTATACTACAAATATACTTCTGAACCTTTATCTTTAAATTCTTTAGACTTCTCCTCCATTCCTTTTTGAATGACTTCATTATCAACAATATCATGCTCCGCGGCAAAATCTCTTACTTCTTGTGATATCTTCATGGAACAAAATTTAGGTCCGCACATAGAACAAAAATGTGCCACTTTTGCCCCATCGGCAGGCAAGGTTTCATCATGATACTCTCGAGCTAATTCCGGATCTAGTCCTAAATTAAACTGATCTTCCCATCTAAATTCAAATCGCGCTTTTGAGAGGGCATTATCTCTATGTTGCGCCCCCGGGTGCCCCTTTGCTAAATCGGCCGCATGGGCTGCTAGCTTGTACGTAATTACTCCTGTTCTCACATCTTGTTTGTTAGGCAACCCTAAGTGTTCTTTTGGTGTTACATAACATAACATAGCACAACCAAACCAACCAATCATAGCGGCACCAATACCAGAGGTAATATGGTCATATCCTGGCGCGATATCTGTTGTTAAAGGTCCTAACGTATAAAAAGGAGCTTCATCACAAAGTTCTATTTGCTTCTCCATATTTTCTTTGATCATATGCATTGGTACGTGACCAGGGCCCTCTATAAAACATTGTACTTCATGCTTACGGGCTATTTTTGTGAGTTCCCCCAATGTTTCTAACTCTGCAAATTGTGCCTCATCATTAGCATCTGCAACAGATCCAGGACGCAAACCATCTCCTAAAGAAAACGCTACGTCGTATTGTTTTAAAATCTCGCAAATATCTTCAAAATGTGTGTACAAGAAACTTTCTTTATGATGTGCTAAACACCATTTTGCCATAATAGAACCTCCACGAGAAACAATACCTGTAACTCGTTTAGCAGTCATAGGTACATAACGCAATAAAACACCTGCATGAATTGTGAAGTAATCTACTCCCTGCTCTGCTTGCTCAATAAGTGTATCTCTAAAAATTTCCCAGGTAAGGTCTTCTGCAACGCCATTTACTTTTTCTAAAGCTTGGTAAATAGGCACAGTCCCAACAGGTACTGGAGAGTTACGAATAATCCACTCTCTCGTTTCATGGATGTTTTGCCCTGTAGACAAATCCATAATATTATCTGCCCCCCAACGGCATGCCCAAACCGCTTTTTCTACTTCTTCTTCTATGGAAGAGGTAACGGCAGAGTTACCAATATTGGCATTTATCTTCACCAAAAAGTTACGACCCAAAATCATGGGTTCTGCTTCTGGGTGATTTATATTACTAGGAATTACAGCTCTACCTCTAGCCACTTCTTCCCGTACAAATTCTGCCGTAATTTTATTAGGAATGGCCGCGCCAAAATGTTCTCCTTTGTGCTGTTTTGCAATTTCGGTCATTTCTTCCATACGCTGATTCTCACGAATAGCAATGTATTCCATTTCTGGAGTGATTATTCCCTTTTTAGCATAATGCAGCTGCGTTACATTCTTACCCTCTTTAGCACGCATTGGCTTTTTTAAAAGTGAAAAACGCATATGATCTAAACTCTTATCGTTGAGACGTTCATTACAATATTCTGAGGTAAACCCCTCTAATTGCTCCACATCTCCACGCTCTAAAATCCACTGCTCACGGATTCTATCTATTCCTTTGTGAACGTTTATTTCTTTTGTAGGGTCTGTATAAGGTCCTGAAGTGTCATAGACCGTAACTGGCTCGTTTGGCGTAAGTTTGCCCGTCAAGGAATCTTTAGTATCACTCAACGCAATTTCTCGCATGGCCACTTTTAATTGTGGATGTAGTTTTCCTGCTACATAAATCTTTTTAGAATTAGGAAAAGGTTGCGTACTAAGCTTTTCGTTTTTTGGTGCGGTGTCTTTGCTTTTCATATATTGTGAGATTTGATCTTTAAGAAATAAATGCTGTGCTAGGGGTTTCAAATGAGCTACTAACCGCCTTGAGTGGCCTGAATAATTAGAAGGGAATCATTCTCATCTAAGATTTCATATTTCCAGAAATCTTTGGTGATAATGTTATTGTTCAAAGCGACTGCAATTCCGTTTTGAGGCGTTTGCAATTTTTCAAGAAGTTGCAATACGTTTGTATTTTTTTCAATACGTATTGGTTTTTCATTTACGGTAATAGAAATCATATACAGTATATTTTAAATATGCTGTAAATTTTAAAAGCAGAGAATATTCTTTGAAAAAGGAGGTGCTTCAAGAACAAAGCACACACATATGAAAAGGTTGCAAACACCCATTGCAAGGTGCTTTTCAACTTTTCCCTTCGGCGGTACTAACCGCATCAGGTTCAAAGGGTATTTCTCAGTTCCGTAAAAGGAACACCCCTAAAGTTTACATTGTAAAACTATAAAAAATCTATGGAACTAAAACCGGAAGAAGCATATTTAAATCATAAATTCAAAGAATTAACAATTTAGCAACATGCCTATAAAAAAATAACACCCCTAAAACTTAGGAGTGTTATGCTATAGTATAAACTAAAAGATGCTCTTAATTAGCTACTTCGCTAATAAATTTAATACGATACAATCGAAGCTCTTCGTCTTCATAGTCGCCATCAAACTCTTTTAAGGCTAGATCTATATTATCTGATTCTGCTTCCAAATAATAGTCATGAATTTCTTCTTGTTGGTCTTCATCTAAAACATCATCAATCCAATACGTAATATTTAGCTTCGTACCGCTATACACAATCTGCTCCATCTCTTTTATAAGCTCTGAAAGACTTAAGCCCTTTGCTGATGCAATATCATCTAGAGGTAATTTACGATCTACATTCTGGATGATATATAGTTTTAAGGCTGAATTAGCACCTGTACTTTTTACGATTAAATCATCTGGACGAATAACATCATTATCCTCGACGTACTTTTTAATGAACTCTACAAATGGCTTACCATATTTTTTAGCTTTGCCTTCTCCTACCCCATGAATATTTACAAGTTCTTCCAACGTTATAGGATACTTTAATGCCATATCTTGCAAAGAAGGGTCTTGAAAAATTACAAAGGGAGGAACTCCTAATTTCTGACCTTGTTTTTTTCTAAGATCCTTTAATACTTTTAATAAGGCTTCATCTGTAACACCACCACTAGTTTTGGCTGCACTGACAATAGCATCATCCGCCGCTTTATTGTACACATGATCTTTGGTCATCATAAAAGAAACTGGATTTTTCACATATTCTGCTCCTTTCGGAGTTACATGCAAGATTCCATATTGTTCTATCTCTTTTCGTAAGTAACCAGCAACTAAACCTTGACGTACTAAAGCCATCCAATGTTCTTTATCCCTATCTTTTCCGATACCAAAAAATGGTTTTTCATCGGTTTTATGCGATGCAATAATAGCATTAACTTTCCCTGTAAGTACTTTGACTATTTCTTTGGATTTGAACTTCTCCATGGTACCTTGTACCACCTGAATCACTTTTACCAAATCATCTTTTGCTTCTTCTTTGTCCTTTGGGTTTTTGGTATTATCATCCATAAGGGCTCCATCGCCATTTACATCATCAAACTCCTCACCAAAATAATGAAGTATGAATTTTCTTCGAGACATAGATGTTTCTGCATACGCTACCATTTCTTGTAGCAAGGCATTGCCAATTTCCTGCTCTGCCACAGGCTTACCGGACATAAATTTTTCTAATTTTTCTATATCCTTGTATGAGTAAAACGCTAAACAATGCCCTTCGCCCCCATCTCTACCTGCTCTACCCGTTTCTTGGTAATAACTTTCTATACTTTTAGGAATATCATGGTGAATTACAAACCTAACATCTGGTTTATCTATTCCCATACCAAAGGCAATGGTTGCCACCACTACATCTACATCCTCCATCAAGAACATATCTTGATATTTAGATCGCGTTTTGGTATCAAAACCTGCATGATATGGCACGGCACTCACACCGTTTACCTGGAGTACTTGCGCTAATTCTTCTACTTTTTTTCTACTCAAACAGTAAATTACTCCAGATTTCCCGGAATTCTGTTTGACAAAGCGAATAATATCGGCTTCTATATTTTGAGTTTTAGGACGTACCTCATAAAACAAATTAGGTCTATTGAAGGATGCTTTAAACAAATCTGCATCTGTAATCCCTAAGTTCTTTATAATATCTTCCTGTACTTTTGGAGTTGCAGTAGCAGTTAATCCAATAATCGGAATGGTATCATCTAAGCGACTAATTATACTTTTTAAATTTCGATATTCAGGTCTAAAATCATGACCCCATTCTGAAATACAGTGCGCTTCATCAACGGCAACAAATGATATTTTTACAGATTGTAAAAATTCTACATACTCATCTTTCGTTAATGATTCCGGTGCCACATAAAGTAGTTTGGTAACACCACTAGTGATGTCACTTTTTACTTGCTTTATTTCTGTTTTCGTCAATGAAGAATTCAAAACATGAGCAATACCGTGCTCTGAGGAGACGCCTCGGATGGCATCTACTTGATTTTTCATTAATGCAATAAGTGGGGAAACTACAATTGCAGTACCTTCTTGCATCAAAGCAGGAAGTTGATAACAAAGCGATTTTCCACCGCCTGTCGGCATTACTACAAAACAATTTTTACCTTCAAGAATACTTGTAATAACACTTTCCTGAAGTCCTTTGAATTGTGAAAATCCAAAGTATTTTTTTAGTGAGGAATGCAAATCAATTTCACTCAAGCTCATAATATATTTTACTATTAATACTGATGCTAAGTTCGCATTTTCAATGCGATATAGTTAGTTTCTTAACAAATTTAAAATTAACACAAAAAACAAAAATTTACTTTAAAGAATTTAAAATATCTTTTAACACTAAGTTTATGTAATTTTGTAACTAAATATAAGACATTCTTTTAGGAATACAATCAGATAATTGAATTAATTGATTTGAAAAATAATACTGCGATACTTGACATAGCAAGAAGAACCATTGAAAATGAAGCTAATGCCATTCAAAATTTATCTTCATTATTAGATGCTAATTTTTCGAACATCGTCAATCATATATTGGATTCCACAGGCCGAATTATTATTTCTGGAATAGGAAAAAGTGCACTAATTGCATCGAAGATAGTTGCTACATTAAACTCCACAGGATCGCCTGCAATTTTCATGCATGCCGCAGATGCAATTCATGGGGATTTAGGGACCATTCAGCAGAATGACGTGGTCATCTGTATTTCTAAAAGCGGCAATACTCCCGAGATTAAAATGCTGGTTCCTTTGATTAAAAAAACAGGAAATACACTTATTGCCATGACCGGTAATTTGGACTCTGTTCTTGCAAAACAATCAGATTTTATCTTAAATACTTTTGTAGAAAAAGAAGCCTGTCCAAATAATTTAGCACCCACAACAAGCACTACAGCTCAATTAGTTATGGGTGACGCCTTAGCTATTTGCCTTTTAGAATTACGAGGATTTAGTAGCAAAGATTTTGCGAAATACCACCCCGGAGGTTCTTTAGGAAAAAGGCTCTACCTACGTGTTTCAGATATTGTAGAAAATAACATGAAGCCAGAAGTAGAAATCCACTCTGATGTAAAACAAGTAATTGTAGAAATATCAGCTAAAATGCTTGGAGTAACAGCCGTACTCGATCAAGGTAAAATTGTAGGCGTTGTTACTGATGGTGACATTCGTAGAATGCTAAGTAAGCATGATGACATCAAAGGACTTACCGCTAAAGATATTATGAGTGCTAATCCAAAAACTATTGAAAATGATTCTTTAGCCGTAAAAGCTTTAGAATTAATGCAAGCAAAAAACATATCACAACTTATTGCCATTGAAAATGGCACCTACAAAGGTATTGTTCATATACATAATTTAATCAACGAAGGAATTTTATAATGGCAAAGAAGAAAGACACCGTAGATATGTCATTCCTAGATCATCTAGAAGAATTACGCTGGC
This sequence comes from Cellulophaga sp. HaHa_2_95, assembly GCF_019278565.1. The sequence continues at coordinate 3,717,029 of NZ_CP058988.1, forward strand.
ACCTAATCCGTTCAACTTTAGCAGTACTAATCGTAGCTTCTGTAGCTTTTGCTTTTAGCCGTTACATTTTCGACTGGGTGATTTTTGCCCCTAGTAAAATGAATTTCGCAACCTATGAGTTCTTTTGCAACATTGCAAAGTTTTTTAATTTTACGTCTGATTTCTGTGCCGAAGAATTACCATTTACCATACAAAGTAGAACCATGGCTGGGCAGTTTTCTGCCGATATTTGGACCGCTATCTGGGCAGGAATAATTATCGCATTTCCGTATATTTTATTCGAAATGTGGAAATTTATTAGCCCAGGACTTTATGAAAAAGAACGCAAGAATTCTAGAGGTTTTATTTTTATAGCTTCTTTCTTATTTTTCTTAGGTGTATTATTTGGGTATTATATTGTAGCTCCTTTATCTATTAACTTTTTAGGAACCTATTCTGTCAGTGATGTTGTTAAAAACGAATTTGATCTTAGCTCCTACATATCCACCTTAAGGTCATCTGTAATTGCATGTGGAATTATATTTGAACTCCCTATCATCATCTATTTCTTAACAAAAATAGGATTGGTTACTCCTGAAATTTTAAAGAAATATAGAAAGATAGCTTTAGTAGTGGTGTTAATTTTATCTGCAGTTATTACTCCTCCAGATGTTGCCAGTCAAATTGTAGTTTCTATTCCTATCATCATCCTATACCAAGTTAGTATTTACATCTCCGGATATGTAATCCGAAAAGAATTAAAAAAAGAAGCAAAAAGAAAGAAAAATGCCTAATCAAATAGAAGAATTTAATGCTTACCGTTCAAAAATGAATGATAAGCTGCTTGCCGATAATAATAAAATCATCAAAAGAATATTTAATCTAGATACCAATGCTTTTGCTCCTGGCGCACTAGATGTTAAAACAAAAGAACTTCTTGGACTTGTAGCTTCTGCTGTACTTCGTTGTGATGATTGTGTTAAATACCACTTAGAGAGCTCTCATAGTGTGGGCGCAAGCAAAGAAGAAGTTATGGAAACCTTAAGTATTGCCACACTTGTTGGAGGCACCATCGTAGTTCCGCACTTACGTAGAGCTTATGAATATTGGGAAGCTTTAGAAGAGCAAGAGAACGAATAAGGGTTAAATTTTCTCTAATTAATTGAGAGAGACCACATTTTCCATTAGTTTTGAAACAATATTAAAGGTAAAAACCAACAACGAACTAGCATTTATGAAGTTACGTGCAGACAATATAATGAAGTCCTATAGAGGGCGACCAGTAGTTAAAGGAATTTCATTAGAAGTTAATCAAGGTGAAATTGTGGGACTTCTTGGTCCAAATGGCGCCGGAAAAACTACATCGTTCTACATGATTGTTGGTCTGGTTAAACCTAACGGCGGGAATATCTATTTAAATGATATGGATATTACTAAGTTCCCAATGTATAAAAGAGCACAAAACGGGATAGGTTATCTTGCACAAGAAGCTTCTGTATTCAGAAAACTTAGTATTGAAGAAAACATATTGAGTGTATTGCAACTTACCAACCTTAGTAAGAAAGAGCAAGAAATGAAAATGGAATCGCTCATCGAAGAATTTAGCTTAGGCCATATTCGAAAAAACCGTGGTGATTTACTATCTGGTGGCGAACGTAGAAGAACAGAAATTGCTCGTGCCTTAGCTACAGATCCCAAATTTATTCTATTGGACGAACCTTTTGCAGGGGTAGATCCTGTGGCAGTAGAAGATATTCAACGTATTGTAGCACAGCTAAAAGACAAAAATATAGGTATTCTAATTACCGATCACAACGTACAAGAGACCTTAGCCATTACTGAGCGTTCTTACCTGATGTTTGAAGGGGGAATTTTAAAATCCGGTCTTCCTGAAGATTTAGCCGCGGATGAAATGGTACGTAAAGTATATCTAGGTCAGAATTTTGAATTACGCAAGAAGAAATTGTTTTAGACAACTAAAACAATTAGAACTATAATTAAAGCCAATACTAAAAAACATCTTTTTAGTATTGGCTATTTTTTTATGTAAAAGCAGTAATGGGCATTTAAAAAGTAGTTAGCGGAAGTTTAAATAGTATTCGCACCAGTAAGAATTGTATTCCTCTTGAACATGCGCACTCAAACAGTCTATAAACACTATCCTTTTACCTTTATCAAATTAAGTACAGATGTTAATACATAAAAGAGGATAATAGCAGGTACCGCCATAAATTTAAGCGTTACCAAGAGAATAATACTTACCACTAAAAACACGTAGCGAATTGCATTATCTTTAAAGCTCCAATTTGAAAATTTTAAGGCGAATAATGGGATATTTGCATTCAGCAAATATGCACTTAGAAACGTCAACCCTATTAAAAACCATTGATTAAGTATGATGCTGTTTAGCACCTCATTAGTATGATACAGTAAAATTAAAGGCAAAGAAATAATCAACAAAGTGTTTGCTGGTGTGGGTAAACCTATAAAGGAGTTGGTCTGATTTTCATCTATATTAAATTTTGCTAAGCGATAGGCAGAAGCCAAAGTAACAATTAACCCTAAAAGAGGAATAAATTCCTGAGGATTTAGTTCTAAGGATTGCCATGTAGCCATACCTGAACTTTCTGACAGCAAACCACTACTCCAACCTCCTGTTGAAGACATTTCTAAAAGCTTAAACATCACAATACCCGGCACCACACCACTCGTAACCATATCGGCTAAAGAATCTAGCTGTAAGCCCAAACCACTTTTCACGTGCAGTAATCGCGCAGCAAATCCGTCAAAATAATCAAAAAATATGCCTAGAAAAACAAACAATGCCACCATTTCAAAAACTCCGTGAACTGCAAAAAATACAGCTATACAGCCACAGAATAAATTGAGTAAAGTAATAAAGTTTGGTATGTGTTTTTTCATGTGTTAAGCTTTTGGTAAAAATAGGATATTTTTATCGGAACTAATTATCTCAAATAAATTCTTCGCATATTTGTTTGTAGAAAAGTTTTACCCCATACTATGCTATTTAAAAAATACATTTTAAGTTTCTTTCTTACTTTTTCCTTATTTGGATTCTCACAACCAACACTATCTCCTAAATCAAAAATTAGCATCTTAACGGTAGGAACAGCAGACGAACTTTATGCTAAATTTGGTCATAGCGCTATACGGGTTCAAGATCCTGCTTTAGGGATTGATGTTGTCTACAATTACGGTCATTTTGATTTTAATACACCTAACTTTTATACTAAATTCACCCGAGGCAAATTGCTATACAGTTTAGCACGTGAGTCTTTTGAAGGTTTCATTTACGGCTACCAACTAGAAAACAGATGGGTAAAAGAACAAGACTTACAACTCACTGTTCAAGAACGTAATGATTTTTTGAAATTTCTAGAAAACAATCATCTCCCAGAAAACAGGTTTTATAAATATGATTTTTTATTTGACAATTGCTCCACTAGATTACCCGATGCCTTACAAATGGTTTTAGGAGATAAAATAGCTTTTGACTATACACATTTAGAAAATCAATTTACATTTAGGGAATTAATACACCAAAATTTAGATGTTAATTCCTGGTCCAATTTTGGAATAGATTTAGCTCTAGGCTCTGTAATTGACCGAAAAGCCACACCATGGGAACATCAATTTTTACCTATCTATGTATTTAAACAACTTCCGAACGCTACTGTAGATGGAAAAAAATTAGTTTCAAAAGAAAGAACCTTATTAAAAGAAGTACCAAAAGAAAAAAACACCAACTTTCTTCTATCCCCACTATTATGGCTTTCCATACTTAGTATATTGGTATGCCTTATCACCTTAAAGGATTACAAAGCAAAAAAAAGAGCTAGATATCTGGACTTTGTTTTGTTTTTAACCACAGGACTAGCCGGACTCTTAATTGTGTTTCTTTGGTTTGGAACAGACCACCAAGCCACCGCAAAGAATTTTAATTTCTTATGGACCTTTCCTATCAATAGCCTCATCGCATTCTTTTTACTTAAAAAAGGAGCGCCTGCTAAATGGATTTCTATCTATATGCTATTGCTCCTTTTTTGTATTGGTATTGCCTTGATACTTTGGATTCTTAAAGTACAAATATTCAGTATTTTGATTCTTCCAATCGTATTTGCATTAGTCCTTAGATATTCCTTTTTAATTTATTATCAAAGGTCTGCTAGAGTTCACTAACTTTGCCAGCTCTAATACATAAATTACATGAATCTATTATCAGTAGAAAATATTGCAAAAGCCTATGGCGAACATGTTTTATTTTCTGATATCTCTTTTGGAATAAACAAAGACCAAAAAATAGCGTTGATCGCAAAAAACGGAAGTGGAAAAACATCCATATTAAATATATTATCAGGATTAGACACTCCGGATTCTGGCCAAGTAAATTACCGAAAGGGAATTAGAGTTTCTTTCTTAGATCAAGAACCTAATTTAGATCCAAAATTAACCATTGAAGAGACTATCTTTGCCTCAGATAATGAAATATTAAAGGTCATTAGAGCTTACGAACATGCATTGGAAAACCCAGAAGAAGCAGACGCATATCAAACAGCCTTTGAGGGGATGGAGCGCTTTCAGGCTTGGGATTTTGAAACTCAATACAAACAAATTTTATCCAAGCTTAATCTTAACGATATTCACCTTAAAGTAGAGATACTTTCTGGAGGACAAAAAAAGCGTTTAGCCTTAGCAAATGCATTGATCAATAAACCAGACTTATTGGTACTTGATGAACCTACCAACCATTTAGATTTAGAAATGATTGAATGGTTAGAGCAGTATTTTGCTAAGGAAAACATGACCTTATTCATGGTTACGCATGATCGTTACTTCCTTGAACGTGTTTGTAATGAAATTATAGAACTAGATGAAGGTGTTATGTATCCTTATAAAGGAAACTACTCTTATTATCTAGAAAAGAAAGAGAATAGACTAGAGCAAGAGGCTACAGAACAACATAAATCTAAACTTTTATTTAAAAAAGAATTAGATTGGATGCGCAGACAGCCAAAAGCTAGAACGACAAAGTCCAAATCTAGACAAGATGATTTTTACGAAATAAAAGAAAAGGCTAGTAAACGTAGAAATGAAAATGAGGTAGAGCTTGAAATTAATATGGCGCGTATGGGAAGTAAGATTCTTGAGCTACATAAAGTTTCTAAATCATACCCAGGAAAGCCTATCTTAGATAAGTTTGAATACAACTTTCTTCGTGGAGAACGTCTTGGAATTATCGGTAAAAATGGCGCAGGAAAATCTACTTTTTTAAATATTCTAAGTGGTAATGATGAACCTGATAGCGGAAAAGTTATCGTTGGAGAGACCATTAAGTTTGGATATTACACGCAAAAAGGAATAAATATTAAAGAGGGCCAAAAGGTAATTGATGTTATTCGGGAATTTGGGGATTACATTCCACTAGCCAAAGGAAGACAAATATCTGCACAGCAATTATTAGAACGCTTTTTATTTGACCGTAAAAAACAATATGATTTTGTAGATAAATTAAGTGGTGGCGAGCGTAAGCGTTTGTACCTATGTACCATTTTAATTCAGAATCCTAACTTTTTAATTTTAGATGAGCCTACTAACGATTTAGATATTGTCACCCTGAATGTTCTAGAAAGTTTTTTAATGGATTTCCCAGGTTGCTTATTGGTTGTTTCACACGACAGGTATTTTATGGATAAAATTGTAGACCACCTGTTTGTTTTTAGAGGCGATGCTGTTGTTGAAGATTTCCCAGGTAATTATTCAGATTTCAGATCTTATGAGGATAGTGCTGTATTAGAAAGCAGAGCTGCTAAAAAAGAAAATACACCCGCGGAAGTAGATAAAGGAAGTAAGAAAAAAGAAGAGAAAAAGAAACTTACGTTCAATGAGCAAAAAGAGTTCACAAATATAGAACGAGAGATAAAAAAACTAGAAGCTAAAAAAGAAGCTACGCAACAAAAGTTTGCAGATGCCTCTCTAAGTGGTGAAGAAATAGATAAATTATCTATAACGCTTAAAGAAATTGAAACTGCTATAGAAGAAAAAACGGAACGTTGGTTTGAACTTTCTGCCCTTATAGAATAAAGCACATGTATTGGCTTAGGTATTTATTTTTTTTATTCTCATCTACAAATCAGCATGGTGTACACTCCCCTTTTGTGTATACTTTGGTGACCAAAGGTTTGTATAAAAAAGATAAGTACAGCTCTATAAAATCTTTAAACACCGCTTTAAAACTATTAGATTATTTTAAAATTTCTAAGATAAATCTTAAGGATCAGAACGATACTTTAAAGGCACTGATAACTGAAAAATTTCCGAATATTCGTCAAGATAATAATTCCGAATCCTTCATCTATTTAGACAACCTTTCTAACGAAAATGTACTATTTCTTAAAGAATTTGAGGGATTCCACAATGATACCCTGATTTATATCAATGCCATCCACAAGAATTATTCTAACTGGAACACCCTAATTAATCTCGAAAAAATCAAAGTAAGTATTGATACTTTTCATGGAGGAATTCTATTTTTTAGGAGAGAGCAAGTAAAGGAACATTTTAAGATTAGGATATAATCCAGTAATTTTAGACTAAATACGATCAAAAATGAACTACAACCTTTACATACTATTTGTCGTCTTTGCTGTAATTTTCGTTATGAATCTTCTCAAGAATAAGAAAAGAACCAAAGAACGAAAAGGTCGCAGATTTATGGATCGCAATAAGCGCTAAGCATACCATTAAATTATTTTAAAAAATAGCTCATGAAAATTTATACAAAAACTGGCGACAAAGGAACTACAGCACTTTTTGGAGGAACTCGAGTAGCTAAACACCATATTAGAATTGAAAGTTACGGTACCGTGGATGAGTTGAATGCATGGATTGGCATGATAAGAGATCAAGAAATAGATCAGCATTCTAAAGACATCCTTACGCATATTCAGCATAAATTGTTTATTGTAGGTGCTGTTTTAGCGACAGATCCAGAGAAAGCGGTTTTAAAAAACGGAAAAGAACGCTTAAATATTGATAAAATCAGTAATGATGATCTTTTGCTGCTAGAACATGAAATGGATACCATCGAAGCTAAGCTTCCGCAAATGACACATTTTATTTTACCCGGCGGCCACACCACGGTGTCATACTGTCATATTGCCAGAACTGTATGCCGTAGAGCAGAACGTATTGCGTCACATTTAAATGATACTGAACCTTTTGAACCAAATGTCTTGCGGTATCTAAATAGACTATCAGATTATCTTTTTATGTTGGGTCGGGGTTTAGCTGCACATTTAAACGTTGAAGAAATAAAATGGATTCCAGAAAAAAAATAAAAGTAACAAATTGTTAATCAGTAGAATAACAATATATCGCAAAAATAATTTATTAATAACTATCAAAAAACTTGGATATATCATTTTAAAATTTATTTTTGCAAAAAATTAAAATTAATACCACTAACATGTATTGGACTTTAGAATTAGCATCTTACTTGAGTGATGCACCTTGGCCAGCTACCAAAGACGAATTGATCGATTACGCAATTAGAACCGGAGCTCCACTAGAGGTTGTAGAAAATCTACAGTCTATGGAAGAAGAAGGCGGTGAAATTTACGAATCTATCGAAGAAATTTGGCCAGACTACCCAACGGAAGAAGATTACCTCTGGAACGAGGACGAATATTAAAATATTAACGTAATAACATTAAAAAAGTCTCATTTGAGGCTTTTTTTTTACTTAATTTTGAACTTGAGTGACAGCATTACTGATAATGTTGTTGATTATAGTTCATTCTGTCATGTTATTCCGCTAAAATACCTTTGGTATGGTTATAGCATAGATTAAAAAAAATAATTTACCGTATGAGTTTTTTAAATTCTGTTTTAAAAGTTTTTGTAGGCGATAAGGCTAAGAAAGATGTCAAAGAGCTACAACCTATCATAGATAAGATTCATTCTTTCGAAAAAGAACTTGCTAATCTAAGCAATGATGAAATTCGAAATAAAACACTTTCTTTCAAAGCACAGCTTAAAAATGACACACAAGTCATTAATGATAGAATACAAGCCCTTGAGGTTGAAGTAAAAAACTCAAAGGATATTGATAAGAACGAAGATATTTATGCAGAAATAGATGGACTCAAAAAAGAAGCCTACGAAATTTCTGAAAAAACATTAAAATCAATTTTACCAGAAGCTTTTGCTGTGGTAAAGGAAACTTCTAAGCGTTTTGCGAATAATACTACCATAGAGGTTACTGCTTCTGAATATGACCGGCAACTTTCTGGAACTAAAGAATATGTTTCTTTAGAAGGCGACAAGGCTATCTGGCAGAATTCTTGGAACGCTGCAGGTAAAGAGGTTACCTGGGACATGGTACATTATGATGTACAACTTATTGGAGGTATTGCTTTACATGAAGGTAAAATTGCAGAAATGCATACGGGTGAAGGTAAAACCTTAGTGGCTACTTTACCATTATACTTAAATGCCTTAACAGGTAACGGAGTACACCTAGTAACCGTAAATGATTATTTAGCCAAGCGTGATAGCGCGTGGATGGCTCCTATTTTTCAATTTCATGGTATTACCATAGAATGTATTGATAACCACCAGCCAAATTCTGACGGAAGACGCGCTGCTTATAATGCCGATATTACGTATGGTACAAACAATGAATTTGGATTTGACTACCTAAGAGATAACATGGCACATACGCCAAGTGATTTGGTGCAACGTCCTCATAATTTTGCTATTGTTGATGAGGTCGATTCTGTTTTGGTAGATGATGCGCGTACACCATTAATTATTTCTGGCCCTGTACCCAAAGGAGATATTCAAGAATTTGATCAATTAAAACCTAAAGTAAATGATATTGTTTCTTTACAAAAGCACTATTTAACGGGCGTTTTAGCAGAAGCAAAAAAATTAATAGCCTCAGGTGATACTAAAGAGGGTGGTTTCCAATTATTAAGAGTACACCGTGGTCTACCAAAAAATAAAGCATTAATCAAATTCTTAAGTGAAGAAGGCGTAAAGCAATTACTTCAAAAAACTGAGAATTATTACATGCAAGATAACAATCGTGAGATGCCTAAGGTTGATGAAGAGCTATGGTTTGTTATTGACGAAAAAAATAATCAGATAGAGCTTACTGAAAAAGGGGTAGAACACATTTCTGGTGAACAAGATCCTACCTTCTTCTTAATGCCAGATATAGGCGGAGAAATTGCTAAAATTGAAAATCAGCATCTGGATGTTGAAAAAGAAGCAGAGCTTAAAGAAGAACTTTTCAAAGAATTTGGCGTTAAAAGTGAACGTATACATACTTTAAATCAATTATTAAAAGCCTATACTCTTTTTGAAAAAGATGTAGAATATGTAGTAATGGAGAATAAGGTAATGATTGTCGATGAACAAACAGGTCGTATCATGGACGGTCGTCGTTATTCAGACGGTTTACACCAAGCAATTGAAGCTAAAGAGAATGTAAAAATTGAAGCCGCAACGCAAACCTTTGCTACGGTGACTTTACAAAACTACTTTAGAATGTATAATAAGCTTGCTGGTATGACAGGTACCGCTATTACAGAAGCAGGAGAATTTTGGGAAATCTACAAACTAGATGTTATGGAGATCCCTACCAACAGACCTATTGCTAGAGATGACAGAAACGATTTGATTTATAAAACAAAACGTGAAAAATACAATGCAATAATAGACCAAGTAACAGAGCTTTCTGCTGCAGGTAGACCGGTCTTAATTGGTACAACTTCTGTAGAAATTTCAGAACTTTTATCCCGTATGCTTAGTATTCGTAAAGTACCACACAATGTACTGAATGCGAAAATGCATAAAAAAGAGGCAGATATTGTTGAAGAAGCTGGTAAAGCTGGTATAGTTACGATAGCAACAAACATGGCTGGTCGTGGTACCGATATTAAATTATCAGATGCTGTTAAAAAATCTGGTGGTTTAGCTATTATCGGAACAGAACGTCATGATTCACGTCGTGTAGACCGTCAGTTAAGAGGACGTTCAGGTCGTCAAGGAGATCCAGGAAGTTCTCAATTCTATGTATCTCTTGAAGATAACTTAATGCGTTTGTTTGGTTCTGATAGAGTTGCTAAAATGATGGATAGAATGGGCTTAGAAGATGGTGAAGTGATCCAACATTCCATGATGACTAAATCAATTGAGCGTGCACAGAAAAAAGTGGAAGAGAATAACTTTGGCGTACGTAAAAGATTATTAGAATATGATGATGTAATGAATGCTCAACGTGAGGTCGTGTACAAACGTCGTCGTCATGCGTTACAAGGAGAACGTCTAAAGGTAGATATTGCCAATATGATTTATGATACTTGTGAGGTTATTGCAGAAACCAACAAAAACGCAAGTGACTATAAGAATTTTGAATTTGAACTAATTAAATATTTCGCTATCACTTCTCCTTTAACAGAGGAAGAGTTCTCTAAGAAGAGCGTTCAGGAAATAGCTTCCTTATTATATAAAAACGCTTACCAACACTACCAAGAGAAGATGGAGCGCAGTGCCACTGTTGCTAACAGGGTAATTAAGAATGTGTATGAAGATGAAGCTAATAAATTTGAACGTATTGTAGTTCCTTTTTCTGATGGAATTAAAACGTTTAATATTGTTACTAATTTAAAAGAAGCATATGAAAGCGAAGGGAAGCAATTAATTACAGATTTTGAAAAGAACATCACCTTAGCAATTGTTGATGATGCTTGGAAAGTTCATTTACGTAAAATGGATGAATTAAAACAATCTGTACAACTTGCTGTTCACGAACAAAAAGATCCGCTGCTAATTTATAAGTTTGAAGCTTTTGAATTATTTAAAGGGATGATTGAAAAGGTAAATAAAGAAGTTGTAGCATTTTTATACAAAGGAGAAATCCCTAATGGAAATGACACAAACATTCAAGAAGCCAAGACAATTAGTGAGCCTAAAGAAAACTTAAACGTTAGTAAAGAAGAGGTTTTAAATAGCGATGAGCTTGCTGCACAAAACCGTGCTGTAGGTCAAAATCAAGGAAGCAGACCTCCCATTACAGAAACAATTACGCGTGAAGCTCCTAAAATTGGACGTAATGACCGTGTAACTATTAAAAATGTGATGTCTGGCGAGAGCAGAACTGTGAAATTTAAACAAGCAGAACCACTTCTTTCAAAAGGAGAATGGGTGATCACAGAGCACTAATTTTTATATAAAATATATTCTAAAACGACAGCCCAATAAAGCTGTCGTTTTTGCTTTTATATAAATTTCATATTTAGTTTTACATAAGATTCTTTGTATTTTGATGGTATTATAGAGAAAATACTTATCTTAATGCTTGGAAATTCCACCTGTTAAGGAAAATTATTAGCAGTAAAACTAAATAAATGGCTCACCAACAACGCCTTAAAACCAAAAAAAACCTCATTTTAAGAGTAAATTACATTTCCTCTGCCCTATCATTAGTGTTTGGTTTCATGTGCATTTACTTCCTAAAGATTACAGAAGTAATTCCGTACGTGTTTTTTTTATTTTCAATTCTGAACTTAGCAAATACTTTTGCCTATAACAAACATCAAAACTTATCCTTGATGTACAATGTTACATCATTGGCAACTTTATTGAGCTGTATTATAATCACCCTATTTAGCGGCGGTATTAACAGCGCGTTTATTTTTGTACTGGGCTTAGTAGTTTTTGCAGGCTATGTAACTACAAAACGTTATGGTGAAGTTTACCTATATTGTGCGTTTATAATTGTTACCTTAATCTATTTCCAATCTATCTTAAATCTTCCTTATGTTAGGAATGTAGTTCCTGAAGATTCAAAAGATCTTTTTAATTTTATTAGTATTCTCTTCTCCTTATATATACTAGGAGGGGTATTTGGAAAGATATTAGTAAAGACACATTACAACTTATACCGATCTAAACTCGAAGTTGAGCAAAAAGTGCGCGAAAAAGAAACACTTATAAAAGAAGTACATCATCGGGTAAAAAACAACTTACAAACCGTATCCAGTCTTCTAAGCTTACAAGCTAGAAACATGAAAGACGAGGAGATGAAAAAAATGATTAAGAGTAGCCAGAATAGAGTAAACTCCATGGCTATGGTTCATGAAATGCTCTACATGCGTGAAGATTTATCAAAAATTGAATACAAGTCTTACGTAGAAGAATTAAGTGATTATCTCGTACGCTCTATAAAGGGTACTGATAATAGAATAAAAGTAGCTATTGACATTATTGATATAAACCTCGGAATAGATACAGCAATACCCTTAGGGCTGCTTATTAATGAAGCAATTACCAACTCCTTAAAGTATGGTATCAAAGATAATGGCGAAGGAGAAATCAGTATCGCTCTTAAGAAAAGTCAAGATGAAAAAGATTATGTTTTAAATATTGGCGATAATGGTGATGGCTATGAGGAGAGTATCACGCCACAAACTACTACATCACTTGGATTAAAACTTATTTACAACCTTACCAGACAACTTCAAGGTTCTATATTAAAAGATTGTACTAAAAAAGGAACCAACTATATTATCACATTCAAGGAAATTGGTCAAAACTTCCAACCAATTGGATAAGTCATTTACTTTCTAACGCTTATTTACCTTCACTTTTACAGGCTTTAACATTTTAGCCGTATTTTTCGTAGCTGCCACTACAGCAACAACAATAGACAAAGAAAATACTAATACTACTGTAGATATCATCATAATTATGCTAATTTAGATTTGTGTGCTTTTGTATAAAAAGACAATTCTTTTTTTACTTTATAATTTCTATCCATGTACAAACGAGCAATTTTCGCTTCATTACTATTTAAGGTAGTTTCTACTGTTGGCGTCACTAAAACAACATTTGCTGTTTGTGTTGCTACTTTTGCTTCTTGTGCTTGAGCAAATAGACCGATAAAAAGAACAAATAAAATAGTTAAAATAGATTTCATGACTTGGGTATTACACTGTAAAGATACTACCAACGTCAAGTGCATTTCGTCGATTTTCGCCCAATACCATGTATCTATCGGTGACTGTAAATTATCTAGATGTAAAGAACTTTTTGTCCGTTAACGGTAATTCAACTAAAAATAACTCATCGTACTAATAGGTACTTTATCGGAATTACTAACGTCCCCTGTAGCACTAATCTAATTAATAAAAGGCTAAAAAATAGTTTGTTCATTTAACCCTTTATAATGAGAACCTCAACTAAGAGTCTCATATTTTCAACATGAGGAAATATATAACTGTTAGATTAAAATTAAAATAGCCATGCTATAAGAAGTAAATTAGATTGATTTCAGCATAACGGATACAAACGTGATCTTAAACAAAAAATTCCCTTATCAGGAATTCTCAGAACAAAAGTTCTTATAAAATTTAATTTTCGAATATATGGGCGGTACTATTTTTTCCTCCCAAGAAGCATTTGCTTCATTCTTGAAGCCGTCACTATATTCATTCTAATAATATTAAAGAACGTAAATGCTATTACCACTACTAATGATACTTCCATAATTATGCTAATTTAGTTTTATTAGCTTTCGTGTAGAAAGACAATGCTTTTTTTACTTTATAATTTCTATCCATATATAAACGAGCAATTTTCGTTTCATTACTATTTAAAGTAGTTTCTATACTTGGCGTTACTAAAACAACATTTTCTGTTTGTGCAGTAACCTTCACTTCTACTTTAGCATCTTGTGCTTGAGCAAATAGACCGATAAAAAGAACAAATAAAATAGTTAAGATAGTTTTCATGACTTTTGTTTTACACTGTAAAGATACTACCAAGCCAAAGCGTATTTCGTCGGTTATCGCTCGATATCCTTTATCTATCGACGAATGGATCATATCGTTATGTAAACAAAATTCGAAGAGATATGCAGCATAAAACGAGACTTCTATCATCGTATTTATTGGTATTTAAACGATGCTTTACAACTCAATTAATAGCCGACTGGTAATGGAGAATCAGGCTACCTAGCTATTGTATCACATTCCAATACGATATACGCATAGTAGCGTCGAAAAAATTACATAAGAGTTATGCCTAATAGAATATTACGTTGAAGTGAAGTAGAAAGATAAAATTGTGTAAAGCTGAAGAGCGTATAAAAAAGCTGGTAAGTAAATGAAGGATAGTTATAAAAAAGTCGGTATGAATAAAGAAACTATAATTATGCTAATTTAGATTTGTGTGCTTTTGTATAAAAAGACAATTCCTTTTTTACTTTATAATTTCTATCCATGTATAAACGAGCAACTTTTGTTTCATTACTATTTAAAGTAGTTTCTATACTTGGCGTTGCTAAAACAACATTTTCTGTTTGTACAGCAACCTTCACTTCTACTTTAGCATCTTGCGCTTGAGCAAATAGACCGATAAAAAGAACAAATAAAATAGTTAAGATAGTTTTCATGACTTTTGTTTTACACTGTAAAGATACTACCAAGCCAAAGCGTATTTCGTCGGTTATCGCTCGATATCGTTTATCTATCGACGAATGGATCATAACGTTATGTAAACAAAATCTGAAGAGATAGGCAGCATAAAAAGAGACTTCTATCATCGTATTTATTGGTATTTAGACGATGCTTTGAAACCCAATTAATAGCCGACCAGTAACGGAGAATCAGGTTACCTAGCTATGTTATCGCATTCCAATACGATATACGCATAGCAGCGTCGAAAAAATTACATAAGAGTTACGCCTAATAGAATATTACGTTGAAGTGAAGTAGAAAGATAAAATTGTGTAAAGCTGAAGAGCGTATAAAAAAGCTGGTAAGTTAATGAAGGATAGTTATAAAAAAGTCGGTATGAATAAAGAAACTATAATTATGCTAATTTAGATTTGTGTGCTTTTGTATAAAAAGACAATTCCTTTTTTACTTTATAATTTCTATCCATGTATAAACGAGCAACTTTTGTTTCATTACTATTTAAAGTAGTTTCTATACTTGGCGTCACTAAAACTACATTTTCTATTTGCGCAGCAACCTTCACTTCTACTTTAGCATCTTGTGCTTGAGCAAATAGACCGATAAAAAGAACAAATAAAATAGTTAAGATAGTTTTCATGACTTGGGTTTTACACTGTAAAGATACCACCAAGCTAAAGTGTATTTCGTCGATTCTCGCCCAATACCGTTTATCTATCGGTGAATGTAAACTATCTAGATATAAAGAACCATTTGTCCGTTAACGGTATTTAGACGATAATTCTGTCACCGTAATTATTGACTTTTAAACGGTATTCCTATGATCCTATTTTTAATAGAAAATTAGGATCTGGACAGTTCTCGCTATAAAACTTCAAATCATTGCCATTACATACTCCTGGATAGTCTCCGAAATAGGCTCCTATAGAGTTTATAATTTGAAAATGTAGGTGTGGTGCATAATTTACATTAATATCTGCAGTCCCTAAATAACCTATACAAGCTCCTGCTTTCAAAGAAGCCCCAACTTCTAGATGCGTAATAGTCTCTAAAGATAAATGCCCATATAAGGTATAGAAGGTTACTTCATTAATGGTATGCTTCAATATAATTGTAGGACCATAATCTCCCACAGTATCATTATTCTTAAAGCTATGAACTATACCGTCTATAGGAACTAGCACTTTAGTGCCTGCAACACACCAATAATCTATTCCTAAATGAATATTTCTGGCGGTATGTTGTTCTTTAGAAAAGCTAGACTTATCAGCATAAAGATTTCTCTTTTCTAAATACCCACCAAAAGCTACCTTGGCATCATTCGAAGAAAGGACCGTATCTATATACTGTTGACATTCACTTGGATCTGTAATAGCGATATTATCTAGTAATTGATTGGTCGTAGATAAATCTAAGGCACAATACTTAGACAAAGGGATACTTTCATCCAGAATAGGAATACTTGTTTTGGAATATTCTATTAATACGTTCTCTAATTCACTCATATTGTTAGCAGCAAAAAACCTATTTTAATCCAAGAAGTATGAATTTAATAATTAATTAACAACTTGCACAAGAGGTTATACGTAAGTAAATTTAAAGGTATCCCACTAATAATAAAAAAACAATATGAACTATTTGAAAATTACTTTTATTGGACTCTTAGCGCTAGCCACCACCAGCTGTCAATCTAAGACAAGAGAAACTAAAAATACTCCTATAACTACTGAGGCTTCCGCTCAAGATTTGTCTTCGTATGAAACTGCCTATTTTGCCAGTGGCTGTTTCTGGTGTGTAGAAGCTATTTTTGAAAGTGTAAAAGGTGTTAAAGAAGTTATCTCTGGTTATTCTGGAGGAAAAGAAAAAAATCCAACTTATGAGGCTGTTGGTTATGGTAGAACTACACATGCAGAAGCCGTTAAAGTTTATTACAATCCTGAAGAAGTAAGTTTTGAAACCTTAGTAAAGGTATATTTTGGCTCTCATGACCCAACAACTGTAGATGGCCAGCGTCCTGATATGGGAAAACAATATAGATCTATTGCCTTTTATAAAGATGATCGTGAGAAAAAAATTATTGAAGCTTATATGGCTAAATTAAAAAATGATAAGGTCTATAACAAGCCATTAGCTACAGAGGTTACCAAATTTGAAATCTTTTGGGATGCAGAAGATTATCATCAAGATTATGAAAAAAAACACCCTGACAATTCTTACATAAGAGGTGTATCAGTGCCAAGATTAAAGAAATTTCAAAGTAAATTCCCAGAGTTAATAAAGAAAAATTCTCATTAAACTATTCTAAAACTACGGTACTATACTTAGCATTGATTCTTAGGTTTTTAGTCGTGTTTTTCGAAATATGATAGCCTCTACTCAAGGTTGTCCTATCATTTTTGGTTTTCACTAAATGTAGTATACTAGGTGCTATTAATTTAGAATTCTCCCCATTTACAGTAATTGTAAATGGGGATATTGGTAGTTCACAACGAAGCGTTCCGTTTTGCACAGAAACATCTATAGCTGAGAAATCTTTATTTATTTCATGAATAGCTAAAGACCCAAAATTATTTTCCGCAAAAATATTCTGCAACAAATGCCCTATAATAACTTCTGATGATATTGCACTTAGAGTAATATTCTTAGCGGTATTTATAGACACCTTATCAGAATAACTCACTTTTAGCTTGCCATAATTCCAATTTTGAATATTGATTGGCGAATATGAAGCATCAATTTGTGTTTGAGCACCATCAATACTATTTGCGTATAAACCGGCATAGGCAAAAGTTCCTTGAATATTTTTAGTATTTTCTGCAAGCTTAACTTCGCCATGACGTACATTTAATTTAAGTGTTACTGACTTAGGCATTTTTATTTTAATGTACTTTTTTACTTTTATTTTAGAATTACTACCCTGTGCATTAGATGACTGGTAGTATACATTAGGCATCGTGAAGTAGCTAAATGATGCCGAATCATTAAGAATAGTATCTATTCTTCTACCTGTAAATTGGTGCTTTTTATGTTGCGATTTGTCTTTCAACGCTTCAAGCAGCGCTCCTCTCCTCTCTTCATACTCTGCCTTACGCTCCTCTAAGAGTTCCTTCCTTTCTTCCAATTCACCAAAACGTTCCGCACGTGCAGCGGTCAATCTTGCCCTGCGCTCTTCATAAGCACTTTCTCTAGCACTCATCATTTCCTGTTTTATTTTTTCTGCCTTATGCTGTTCGGATTCTACCTTTTTTTCCAATTCTTTAAAGGCTTTCCTATCTTTTTCAGAAAAGCCCTCATCAAGCTCTTTTTGCCACTTTTTCATATAAGCATCTCCCTCTTTTTTAAAGGCTTCAAAATCAAATTCTGGAACATTTATTCTAGGAATTTCAGGAAATTCAAGAGAATCTAGCATAAATGTCAGTTCTTCTATTTCTGGCAATTCTTCTATTTCCGGTAATTCGAATTCATTAAAATCCCATGAACTTTTAAATCCGCCTGGAGCATGAAGCGTCGTCCAAGAATTCTGCGCTCCCGAAGCAATGTTTATTTGACGACTATTCCCCGTAATATTTAATTCATTTTGCTTGAAATACTTTTCCATATCTTTTGGAGAAGCCCCTTCTATAGCGATTACTACTTCAATTTCTACTTGGTCTTTGTTCCATGTTTCAAACTCAATATCCGTATGTGATGTATTGAGATTTATAATGGCATCCTTATTTACATTATAATTTTCAATATACGTTTTAGTTTGCTTTTGTGCCGCTGCAGAAGCCACGGCAAAGAGAAACACTACTAGTAATTTATATGCTGATTGCTGTTTCATTTTTTGATGATTTTAATTCGATTAATGTATCTTTTAGTTTTTGCAACAACCGTAAACGCAACTGTAGATTTTGAATTAATGCAGAAATAGTTTGATCATTTGGCCCTATGGTATTTAGTTCTTTATTCAAACGCTGATATTCAACATTTAATTCCGCCAATCGTTCCATGAATCCATCTACAAGATCCTTATTCTCCTGAGAAACCTCTAACTTTGCCAACTCTAAATTAATGGTAGCCAAGTAGTAATTCTCTACTTTTTTAAGATCTGGAGATAAATCTCCTAAGGATATTTCTTGAACATCAGTTTTTGAAGCTGATTTTACTAAGGTGGTATCTTCCTCAGGTAGCCCTACTTCTTTGTTTACAAAGAAATATACCCCAATGCTGATCAAGATAAACAGTGCTGCTGCAATTTTCAGAAAAAAGAGTATAGGTCTAGGTTTACGTTCTGGAAATTCTTGATGCAAGCGTTCTGAAAAGCGCGCTCTATGTCCAGAATTTAGCCTAGGCTTCTTTTGCTCTTCGGCATCCTTACAAAGCGTTCTAAGATCTTGATTCATATTCTTTCTTCTTTAATTTATCTTTTAAATAAGCTTTACCTCTCATTAATTGCGTTCTACAAGTGGTTTCTTGAATACCTAAAACCTGAGCAATTTCAGCATGATCATATCCTTCTAGTAAGTAGAGCAGTAACACATACCTATATTTCTCAGAAATAGTATGTATAGCCGTCCGCACTTCTTCTATCGTAATTGACGCTTCAATGTTCCAATCTTCATCTTCAACCACAAGTATCCTATTTTCTTCTAACGGAACATGCTCCGTGCGCTTTGCCTTTAGAAAATCTATACACTTATGAACTACAATTGTTTTTAACCATGCACCGAATGTTACCTCTCCTTTAAATTGATGAATTTTTTGAAAAGCTTTAATAAATGATTCTTGCAAAACGTCTTCTGCATCATCACTATTTCTCACAAATCTCATCACTACACAAAACATACCATCACAGTACTTATCATAGAGTTTCATTTGCGCTCTACGATCGTTAGCCTTGCATTGCTCAATTAAATCTGTTTGGAATTTTAACAATTTTTCCAAGTTAGTTTATAGTTGTTGTTATCTTAAAGACGATGACTTTATTGCAGTGTTGCAAAAAAGTTTAGATTTGTTTTATAAAATTTTCTGTTTTGATTCAAAATACAATTAAAAATGACAAAATTGAGCTGACGGTTCTTGATTTTGGTGCTATTATTCAAAAGATAATCGTAAAAGATAAATATGGGACCCCTACAAATATGGTGGTGGGTTTTGATGAACCAGAAGATTATTTAAGCAACCCTATGTTTTTAGGTGCTTGCATAGGGCGCTATGCTGGAAGAATCTCTCAAGGGGGATTTTCACTAGATGGTAAAACATACCCTATTCATGAAGAAGACGGCGTTCATTTACATGGCGGAATTGCGGGTTTTAACACAAAAACATTTGAGGTAACTCATGTGAATCACGGCACGAAACCTTTCATCCAACTTTCTTATGTAAGTGAACATTTAGAAGAAGGTTATCCCGGAAATTTAAACGTAACCGTTACTTATACGTTAGATGATGATGCACTAATCATAACACATGAAGCTGGCACGGACCAAAAAACGGTAGTTAACTTAACCAATCACTCCTATTTTAAATTAGATTCTACAGAAGAGGTAAATCATTATACATTACAATTAGATTGCTCAAAGGTTTTAGCTACTCATGACAATCTTATCCCTACTGGAGAATTAATAGAGGTATCTAAAACAAACTATGATTTTTTAGAACGTACACCACTAGCAAACACACGACTAGATACTCCATTTGTAATTGATAAGCGTCATGAAATTTGCGCATCGGCTTATTCAGAAATTTCAGGTATTACGTTGGAAGTAATGACCAACCAGCCGGCAGTTGTAATTTATACTCCAGAGACAACAGGTTCTATTTGTTTTGAAACTCAAAATTATCCTGATGCCCCCAATCACCCTAACTTTCCATCAAGCGTGCTAACACCTGAAGACACCTATCATAATCAATCTACCTTTAGATTCAAAGTATAAAAAAAGCCCATATTTATGGGCTTTCCTATTATATTCAGATTTATCAACCTGCGTTATTCGTCTAAAAGTAAATTAAGATTTACGGTGATATTATCTCTTGTAGCTTTACTGTAAGGACAAATTTCATGAGCGGCATTGATTAACTCCTCACCTTTTTCCTTATCCACGGTTGGTAAATATGCGTCTAAGGTTGCCTCAATATTAAAACCGTCCTCGTCTTTACCAAAACCAATAATTGCAGTTACACTAAAATCTCCCAAATCATCTACTCCGTTTTCCTTAGCTACCGCCTGAAGAGCTCCAGCAAAGCAAGTTGAATATGCTGCTGCGAACAATTGTTCTGGATTCGTGTATTTCTCTTCAATAGGATCTTTGCCATTTGGCATCTTCACATCTAAGTCAATCAATCCGCCTTCGGTTGTTACATGACCAGATCTACCACCTGTATTTGTTGCACTTGACTCAAATATTGTTTTCATTTTAAATTATTTTTACGTTTAAGACCATAATATACTAATAGAAGAAACGCTTACGAAAAATGAATTATTAAATTTGTGTGAATGTTTCACAAAAAACCTTATTTTCCTATAAATCATCTATCATCTTTTTGAAAAAAAATAATAAAATATCAGCTTTAGAAGAAAAAGAAGGAATACATCTTACCGATGTTTCTAATGAAGCCTCTATTGCTAAAATAAAAAACTTCAGGAAAAGACAACCATCAGTAGCATCTTTAATTCAAGGAATACGGGACGGAGATAAAACTGCCTTAAGCAGAGCCATCACCTTAGTAGAAAGTAAAAACAAAACGCATCTAGTCCAAGCAAATCAAATTATTGAAGCTTGTATTGCAGATAAAAAAAACACCTTACGTATTGGCATCACAGGAGTTCCTGGGGTAGGAAAAAGTACTTTTATTGAAGCCTTGGGTAAATATCTTACGAATCAAGGAAAAAAAGTAGCTGTTTTAGCCGTAGACCCTACAAGCTCTCTGAGCAAAGGGAGTATTTTAGGTGACAAAACTAGAATGGAAGTTTTGGTAAGAGATGAGCGCGCTTTTATAAGACCCTCTCCATCTGGAGATTCTTTAGGAGGTGTCGCTAGAAAGACAAGAGAATCTATTATTCTATGTGAAGCTGCTCATTTTGATGTTATTCTAATTGAAACTGTTGGCGTGGGCCAAAGTGAAACAGCAGTTCACGGTATGGTAGACTTTTTTTTACTCTTAAAGCTTGCCGGAGCAGGAGATGAATTACAAGGTATCAAAAGAGGCATCATGGAAATGACCGATATCATTGTGATTAATAAAGCGGATGGCAAAAATAAACAAGCTGCGAATTTAGCAAAGATAGAATTTACTCGGGCGCTACATTTTTATCCCCCTAAAGAAAATGGTTGGGTCCCTAAAGTGCTGCAATGTTCTGCTTTAGAAAATGAAGGTATTTCTGAAGTATGGCAGACCATTATAAACTTTAAAGATACTACTGCTGAAGCTATCTATGAAAAAAGAAAATATCAAAATAAGTTTTGGCTTCTACAAACCATAGAGGATAATTTAAAAATGCAATTTTATGAGGATACAGCAATACAACAACAGTTAGAGCAACTTACAACACTGGTAATGAACGCCAAAGTGTCTCCGTTTGTTGCTGCTGACCAATTGCTAGCCTTACATCAAAAAAAACTTAAATAAAAAGCATAAATTTGCAGCTTCAATTTAATTACTATGACTGTTTTAACTGATGCGCTTCTTTCTATTGTTGTTCCTTTATACAACGAAGAAGACAATGTTGTTTTGCTTACGGAGAAAATCCATGAAAGTTTGGTTGGTTACAACTATCAAATTATCTACATCGATGATTTTTCTAAGGATGCCACACGCATGGTTGTTAAAAAAATGAATGATCAAAAAGTTCATTTAATAGAATTGAAGAAAAATTATGGCCAAAGCTTGGCATTGGCTGCAGGTATAGATTATGCCGAAGGAGATTATATTATCACTATGGATGGTGATTTACAAAATGATCCAAGTGACATTCCCGAGATGTTGTCTTATGCTATTGAAGGCGAGTATGATTTAATTACTGGTATTCGTCAAAAAAGAAAAGATTCTCTAGTTAAGAAAATTCCTTCTAAGATTGCCAATTTTTTAGTGAGACGTGTCACCAAATTAGACATCAAAGATAATGGTTGTGCTTTGAAAGTTTTCACAAAAGATATTGCGAAGGACTTAAATTTGTACGGTGAAATGCATCGTTTTATTACCTTATTAGCGCATTTAGAAGGTGCACAAATAAAGCAAGTTCCTGTAAAACATCATGCTAGACACGCAGGAGTTTCTAAATATGGTTTAGAAAGAGTCTTTAAAGTTATTGCCGATATGATGTTGTTGTTATTCATTCGCAAATACTTTCAAAGACCCATTCACTTATTTGGAATATTTGGTGTTCTACTAATGCTTTTAGGTGGCTTAATTAATATTTACTTGTTAGTTATAAAATTAATGGGCGAAGATATTGGAAATCGTCCTCTTTTAATTTTTGGTTTGATGTTTATTCTTGCTGGCATACAGCTGTTTACCATAGGAATTGTTATGGAGTTATTAATTAGAACCTACTATGAATCTCAACAGAAGCGACCATACCGAATTAAAAAAATTCTTGTAGGTGATAAAGCCCAATAAAAAAATAGTAACAGCACTTAAAATTATTATAAGTGGCGTATTACTCTATTTTGTTTTTACAAAAATTAATTATACGGATGTTTTTAGTACCTTAAAAAAAACGAATCCATATTACTTAGGCTTGGCTGCGTTTTTTTTTATTATTTCTAAAGTAGTTTCTGCTTACAGAGTCAACCTCTATTTTCACTTACTACACGTATTCTTGACTCCTTTAAGTAATTTAAAATTGTACGCTTTAGGTATGTTTTACAATCTGTTTCTACCAGGAGGTATTGGTGGTGATGCCTATAAAGGATATCTTATAAAAAAAGAGTTCCCCGTAGACACCAAAAAGATTGTAGCTGTATTGGTATTAGATCGTTTAAGCGGTTTACTACTACTTTTTATATACGCATGCCTACTCATTGCTTTTTTAGATGTAAGCTTCTTAAACGCTATTGAAATTTATGCTGTAGCTGCAATAGTTTTAAGTATCGTCGTTTTTTATGTTCTTACTAAAAAGTTTTTCAATTATGTCCTTCCAATATTTTGGAAAACATTTGGGTATTCTGCCTTGGTGCAATTAGCACAATTAATAAGTGTATTATTTATTTTAAAAGCATTAAGTTTTGAAAGCAATACGGTAGCCTATCTCTTTATCTTTCTAATTTCTTCTATCGTATCTGTAATCCCCTTAACCATTGGCGGTATAGGAAGTAGAGAATTAACTTTCTTCTATGGAGCAACGCTATTAAATTTAGACGAAAACACTTCTATAAGTATTAGTATGGTATTTTTCTTAATCACAGCAGCCGTATCGTTTATAGGAATATACTATCACTTTAAAAAACCTGAGCTTAAAACCAAGTCTTAATTTACGATATGAATTAAATATTTGTGCTTAATTACTTTCTTACGAGTCGCAGGATTTAGGAACCTACCCTGAAGCCTAGTAATTCTAAAATCATCCACCTCGTATTGTTGATCCCAATCAAAACCAATATCTCGAAGTTGTAGCAATTCTTCTTCCGAAATATACACCCATGAATCCTCACTATCTTCCAAAGCTTCAACTTTAGTTATTTGAACAGGTTTCTGATTGTAAAAATCTAAAGACCATGTGTGTTCTTCCGATAGTTTAAAAATTTTATCTACGGGAATATCATTCTTAGAAATCACTTTTGCCATAGCAGAACCAGCTTGGTATTCCAATAAATTAGGGTAAAAATGAAAATTTAAGACCGAATTTATCAATACTGAAGCTAGTGCAGCAATAGTAACAATTCTTATAGCATAGGCTTCTCTTTTTAGTGTAAAATAGACGCCAATTACACCCGCTACAGCAAATAAAACATAGGATATAACAGACTCAAATTCAAACACATAAAAGCAAAATAAGGAAACCACTACGAAGATAAGTCCAAATATAAAGTACTGAATACCTAAAATGATTTTTATAGTTCTGTCCTGAGAGTGTACATTTAGACTATGTAAATAAGAAGCAGTAAGTATCGCAAATAATGGGATTATAATGTTTAAATAATGCGGCAATTTAAATTGTGCAAAACTAATTAGTATGAAGATTAAGGTAATACCCCCTAGAGTTAGAAATTCATATTTAGGTTTGTACGCAAACTTGAGTTTTATAAATGTCTTTACTCGACAATAATAAGCGACCAAACCTATTACCGTCCATGGCAAAAATACCCACAAAAAAGTATGGAAAAAGAAAAAATAATCACTACTATTCTTTCCAATTCCTTCGCCACTCATGCGTTCAAAACTTTGTTCCCAAAGAATAAAAAATATACCACTCCTATTGCTACGACCACGTATAATTTTTTCCGGATGTAAATCAAACTGAAGGTAATAAGCATATAATATTGGACCGATGGTTATTGCAAAAACTAAAATCGCCACAAGAACACGCCAATTTATAAATTGCATCCACTTACGGGTGTATGCCAAATGGCATAAAATAGGTAAGCCTAAAACGACCAAAGCTATTTGACCCTTTGTAGAAAAAGCTATCCCGGCCCCAAAAGCACCTAAAACAATATTTAAAAGAGAATTTTTATTGATATAACTGGTTAGTTGCCAAAGTGCAAAAATTGTAAACCCTGTTAAAACAGCATCTGTTCTAACATCTATTACAGATAAAACAATAGTTTGAGAGGTAAGAAAAATTAGTGCCGCAGTTTTACCCACGTACTCATTATACAACAATTTACCAAGGCCAAAGCAACTATACGCCCCTAAGAAAATAGCCAACATTCCTGGAATCCTATATGCCCAATCATGAAGCCCAAAAATTTTAAAAGATAAGGCCGCTAGCCAATAGTGCATGTGTGGCTTATCTAAGTATTCATTAGTACCTTTTATTAAATTTATAAAATCGTTTTCTTGAACCATTCTCATGGCCATTACTGCAAATTGCGCTGAATCATTTTCAAACAATGTAGAAAATAGTCCAGCTATATACACGACACTTATAAGAAACAATAAAAGCCAATACCTTGTATTAGATATCATAAACTAATCTTCTGAGTTGCAAATATATACAACTTTATAAATAACCAACTAAAAATGAAACCAATTACACCACCTGTTAATACATCTAATGGAAAATGGACACCAATATAGATGCGACTGTACGCCACCAAAAACGCCCAAAAAAGTAGTAAATAACCTATAAATTTAAATTTCTCCTTTAACAACTGTCCTAAAAATAAGGCAATCGCAAAAGAATTAGAGGCATGAGCAGAAAAATAACCATACTGACCTCCACAAGATTTTTTAACCAAACGCACCAAATGCCCTATCTCTTCATCATGGCAAGGCCTCAAACGTTTAAAACCATACTTAAATAGATTTGCAACCTGATCTGTAGCCGTTATCATTAAGGCAACTACAAGAAGTAAAAGAAGCGTCTTTTTTAAACCGTAAGATTTATAAAAAAGAAAAGCTAGTACTAAATAAAGCGGAATAGAACTCAGTTTATTGGTTATAAACAGCCAAAAGGCATCCCAATTTGTAGTTCCTAAATGATTTAAAAAGAGGAAAAGATTTTTATCGTATTGTAAAAGCTCTTCTAGCATCTGAATTATTCTTCGTAACGAGCTACCTCTCTATCATAAAAAGCTGTTGCCTGTTCTATTAGGTTCTCGGCTTCAGATTCTAATTCGTTCTCATCATCTGCTGTAAAATCTTCTAACCACTCTACTTCATCATTCTCTAAATTAATGATAAACCTGGGATACTCTGTATGTATTACGAATATTGCGGTTGGGTAATCTGTATTATCGCCTAATAAGAATTTAGGAAATTCCATAGTTATTTTTTTAAGGGTGTTAAAAATACAATTATTTGATTGAAATTGATCAACTTATAGCTTTTAAAAGAAAATTATACTGCGGCTATTTTCTTTTTTGTTTGGGTATTAAATCTAATATATAACAAGATTGCAGAGGCTGTTAAGCCTGCTAATAAACCTATCCAAATACCTGTACTTTTTAATTCTGTGTACAAGCTCAAATAATAGCTTGTTGGAAACCCAATCATCCAATAGGCAACAAAGGTTATAAACGTCGGCACTTTTACATCCTGCAAGCCTCTTAAAGCTCCTAATATGACTACTTGTAATCCGTCTGATATCTGAAAAATAGCGGCAACAACTAACAGCTGCGCTGCTATAGAAATCACTTCCATATTATCTACCTGATTGGCTACATCATCTACATTTAAATAAATAGTGGGTAACCACTGATTAAAAATAAAGAAGATGGCTGCAAATACTATCTCCAATAAAAAGGTTAAGAAAAATATCGAAATTGCTATACGCCTTAATGATTTGAAATCTGATAATCCTTTTTGATTTCCTACGCGGATCATAGCGGCAACACCTAATCCCATACCTACCATGAATGTCATACTAGACAAGTTTAATGCTATTTGATTTGCGGCCTGATGATTTTTTCCAAGCACACCACTCAACCAAACGGCGGAAGTAAAAATCCCCACTTCAAAAAACATTTGTAACGCCGAAGGAAAACCAAGATTTATAATTTTACTCATGACTTTATCCTCCAACTTGGCAAAATTAAAGCCTGTAACGTAGTCATGAAATTTCTTTTTACTGCGTAATAGAAGCCAAATAAATAATACCATAATTACCCGAGAAGCCAACGTACCTATTGCAGCACCTACAATACCCATTTTAGGAAATCCTAGATTACCAAAAATTAAAAGATAATTCAGCGTTATGTTCACCACGTTTGCTATAATCGTAGCATACATAGGATATTTAGTCTGAGACAGACCTTCGGAAAATTGCTTAAATGCTTGAAATATAATTAAAGGAACTAATGATAATGCTACTAGATCTAGATACGGTAAGGCTAATTCTACGACCTCTGGAGGTTGCTTCATTAAATACATTACTGGTTTAGCCAACATAATTACGCCAAATAAAAGCAAGCCTAAAATGGTACATAGTAGTAACCCATGTTTCAAGGCACTTTTCCCGTCTTCTTTTTTTCCAGCAGCATCTGCTTCTGCCACTAAGGGGGTTATTGCCGTAGAAAACCCTATTCCTAAAGACATGGCTACGAAAACAAAACTATTTCCAAGAGATACCGCTGCCAATTCTGCCGTACCCAACTGCCCTACCATGATATTATCTGCTAGTTGCACAAAAGTATGCCCCAGCATTCCCATAATAACAGGAACCGCAAGAGTCAGATTGTATTTAAATTCTTTAGTATATTGCTGTAACAAAGGGCTATTTATTTATTGGGCGGTAAAGATACGTGCTTCCTTTTTCTAATTCTTTGAATTAAAATTCTTTATTTAATTTTTAATGTTTTTTAGCTTCTTCCCAGAAAACATCCATCTCTGCCAAGGTCATATCCTGTAATTCCTTACCCAAGGTTTTTGCTTTGCTTTCCAAATATTGAAATCTTCCTATAAATTTCTTATTCGTACGTTCTAAGGCATTTTCTGGGTTTATTTTTAAGAAACGTGCGTAGTTGACCATCGAGAAAAATACATCTCCGAATTCTGCCTCCATCGCATCCGCATCTTTCTTTTCTACCTCTACTTGCAGTTCTTGTAATTCTTCTTGCACTTTTTCCCAAACCTGCTCTGGTTTTTCCCAATCAAAACCAACTCCAGCAACTTTATCTTGTATTCTACTTGCTTTGACCAAGGCAGGCAATCCTTTAGGAACGCCTTCTAAAACGCTAGTTTTCCCTTCTTTTAGCTTTAGTTTTTCCCAATTCTGTTTAACTTCCTCTTCATTTGCTACTGTTACATCGCCATAGATATGTGGGTGTCTATGAATTAATTTATCACAGATTTCATTAGCCACATCGGCAATATCAAAATCATTGGTCTCACTTCCAATTTTTGCATAAAAAATGATGTGTAGCAACACATCTCCTAGTTCTTTTTTTACTTCTTGTAAATCATTCTCCAGGATAGCATCTCCTAATTCGTAGGTTTCCTCTATAGTTAAATGTCGCAAGGTTTCCATGGTCTGCTTTTTATCCCACGGACATTGCGCCCTTAATTCATCCATTATCGTTAGTAAGCGATCAAATGCTTCCAATTGTTTTTTACGAGAATTCATTATGCTATGTTCTTTATAAGGTACTTACTCTGACTTTTGCTGTATTGTATTCTTGAACCATGTCTTCAATAATATTTTTTGCGGGTTTAATATCATGAATTAAAGCAGATACTTGACCTATCTCTAATTCGCCCTCCTCCATATCTCCTTCAAACATACCACGTTTTGCTCGTGCTCTTCCTAACAAAGTTATCAAGTCTTCTTTAGTTGTTCCTGTTATATACTTAGCTTGTATATCCTCATAGAATTTATTTTTAAGCAGACGTACAGGAGCCAGTTCTTTTAATGTTAAATGCGTATCTCCTTCCTTAGCCGCAACTACGCTATCCTTAAAGGATTGATGTGACGATGCCTCTGTGCTCGCTACAAAACGACTCCCTACTTGCACCCCATCTGCTCCCAAAATCATTACTGCCAACATAGCATTCCCCGTAGCAATACCTCCAGCAGCTATCAAGGGTATTTTAATTTTTTCTTTGACGGAAGGAATAAGTGTTAATGTTGTGGTTTCATCTCTCCCATTATGACCACCAGCTTCAAAACCTTCGGCTACAATGGCATCTACACCCGCTTCTTGTGCCTTTAAGGCAAACTTTACGCTACTTACCACATGTACTACGATAATGCCTCTTTCTTTTAAAAAAGAAGTCCATGTCTTCGGATTACCAGCAGAAGTGAATACAATTTTTACTCCTAGTTCTATAACGATATTCATTAGTTGATCTAGATCTGGATACAGCATAGGGATATTCACCGCAAAAGATTTATCTGTTGCTTTTTGACATTTAATAATATGCTCACGCAAGACCTCTGGATACATAGACCCCGCACCTATAACTCCTAGACCACCCGCATTAGAGACAGCAGAAGCCAAACGCCAACCGCTAGCCCAAATCATCCCTCCTTGTATAATAGGATATTGAATATCAAATAATTCTATTAGTCTGTTTTGCATCTTTTATGAAATTACACCTGAACCTATTAGATCATCTTTTAAATACCAAGCTACAAATTGCCCTTCGGTAATTGCGGATTGTTTTTCTTCAAAATCTACATACATTCCCCCTTCAACCTTATACAAGGTTGCTTTTTGCAACTCTTGGCGGTAACGTATACGTGCCAGCACTTGCATAGAATCATCCGTTTTAAGCGCTAGATCTGTTCGCACCCAATGTAATTCTTCATTTGAGACAAACAAAGTTCTTCGGTACAAGCCTGGATGAGTTTTACCTTGCCCTGTGTAAATGACATTTTCATCAACATCTGTTTCTATTACAAACAAGGGCTCTTTAGTACCACCAACATCTAAGCCTTTACGTTGTCCTTTGGTAAAATAATGCGCCCCTTGATGGTTTCCTACAACTTTACCTTCTGTTACTTGATAGCTTGGTTTTTTAGAAAAATAAGCTAATTCTTCATACTTAGAAGCAAACTCTGAAGGCGCTGCGTCAAATTGCGAAATCGTAGAAGGAACTTCTACAATCACCCCTTTTTTTGGTTTCAACTTTTGTTGTAAAAAATCTGGCAACCGCACTTTGCCTATAAAGCAAAGTCCTTGCGAATCTTTTTTATCTGCCGTAATCAGTTCATTTTCCGCAGCTATTTTACGCACCTCTGGCTTTAACAACTCGCCTATAGGGAAAAGTGTTTTTGCCAACTGCTCTTGTGATAACTGGCACAAAAAGTATGATTGATCTTTGTTAGGATCTTTCCCAGCCAATAATTGATACGTTTCTGAGCCGTCCTTATTTTCAATGGTTCCTTTTCTACAATAATGTCCCGTTGCTACAAAATCTGCTCCCAATTGCAGGGCAATTTTCATAAAAACATCAAATTTTATTTCTCTATTACAAAGAACATCAGGGTTTGGGGTACGCCCTTTAGCATACTCATCAAACATATAATCAACAATACGCTCTTTGTATTCTGCACTCAAATCTACCGTCTGGAAAGGTATTCCTAATTTTTCAGCAACAATCATCGCATCATTACTGTCTTCTAACCAAGGACATTCATCTGATATGGTCACCGTATCATCATGCCAATTTTTCATAAAAAGACCAATCACTTCATACCCTTGCTCTTTTAACAAATACGCAGCAACACTAGAATCAACACCACCCGAAAGGCCAACAACAACTTTTTTCATTTTTCAAATAAATAGGAGCACAAAAATACAAAATTAGATGCTCAAAAACACGTAGTCGCTGGCACAGTTACGAATTTCATTTCTGTTTCAATAATTCAAAGAGGCAAAAATTCAGATATAGTATTCACGCTATTTTGTTAAACTTTTATTAAAATTAATTAAACAAACGCAACCTTTTTAAAAATATATATCTTTATATTGTTTAACATTTAACTCATAACCTTAAACAATTATTTAAAAATTAGACAATTATGAAAACAAATTTCAAATTCAAATCCGTATTTTTCGCCTTATTCTTGTTGACATTTGCTGTAGCATGCAGCGATGATGACTCTGATGATCCTGTAGCACAAGAAACTACTACTATAACAGCACTAGCCATTGCAGATCCAAACTTATCTAGTTTAGTAGCTGCACTTACTGCAGCAGATGGCGGATTACCATCTGTATTACAGGGAGATGGACCATTTACCGTTTTAGCACCAACAAATGAAGCTTTTGATGCCTTTTTGGGTGACAACACTTTAGAAGACATCCCAACCGATGTATTGACACAAGTATTATTAAATCATGTAATAAGTGGTAAAATTGAAGCAGCAGATTTGGCTGCACTAACTGCCGAAGGAAACTACTACGCTTCCACCCTAGCGGATGGAGCAAAAGCAGATACAAACATGAGTATTTATTTTGAAACAGAAGGCGGAATTACCTTTAATGGAATTTCTGAAGTTATCGATGCAGATATTCAAGCAAGTAATGGGGTAATTCATAAAGTGGATGCTGTTATTACTTTACCTTCAGTTGTTGATTTTGCATTAGCAGATGATCGTTTTTCTTCTTTAGTCGCTGCTTTAACAGCCGATTCATCATTTGAATATGTCGGTGCTTTAAGCACAGCAAACGGCACTGCACCAGCACCGTTCACGGTATTTGCACCAACTAATGATGCCTTTACTGCACTATTAACAGATTTGGAATTAACACAATTGAGTGATGTTCCTGTGGCAACACTACAAACAGTTCTAGAATTGCATGTAGTTCCTGGTGCCAATGTAGTTTCTTCAGAATTAGTAAGCTTAGACGGTCAGGCTGTAGCCACACTAGGAGGTAGTGACATTACTATCAGTGCATCTCCAGCTGGAATTGTAGGACCAGGGGAAGACATGACTTTAAACCCTATCATCATTGCAGATGTACAAGCCTCTAATGGAGTAATACATGCTATTAGCAGAGTAATTAGATAGTACTTTAGATACTTTATTGGTATTATTTAAAAATATAGCAAAGAGGCTTACTAATAGAATTAGTAAGCCTCTTATTTTATACCCTATATTTTTATGTTACAACACCATAGGTTTATTTAATATACAGAAATGGGCATTTGGCAACTATTATTTTAAAAAACTTAGTCTTTGTCGCATCTTTGAAGTCCCAAATCTTACCAAACAAACCGCAATAAAAAAGCTCCTAAGCAAGTATTAACTTGACTAAGGAGCTTTTTTTATTTGTAACAAATCTAGCTTACTTTTTTCCTGTATTTTTTTGAGCTTCAGCCTGTTCCATCATCTCACGCATTTTACGTTGAAATTTATTTTCTTTCTTAGGCTTCTTCTTATTCTCTTGAATTTGTGCATGTATTTTTGCATCATCAATAATGAAATTCTTGATCGCTAACATAATAAATATAGTAATTAAGTTAGAGATAAAGTAATACAAACTCAATCCACTAGCATACCCATTGAAAAATACTAACATCATTAATGGAGAAAGGTACATGATAAATTTCATGTTTGGCATTCCCGGTTGTTGTGTCATATTCTGTCCTGTAGTCATCATCATGTAAAAGAAAATCGCAATAGATGCTAGAATCGGAAACAAACTCACGTGATCCCCATACACAGGTATTGTAAATGGCAACTGCGCTATTACATCATAGGACGATAAATCATCTGCCCATAAAAATGGCTTTTGACGTAACGCAAAAGAAGTTGGAAAGAAACTAAACAGTGCATAAAAAATAGGCATCTGAATTAATGCTGGAATACATCCACTTAATGGACTTACCCCTGCTTTGCTATTCAGCTTCATGGTTTCCTGCTGCTTTTTCATAGCATTGTCTTTATACTTCTCATTAATCTCAGCAATTTCAGGTTTAAGTACCTTCATTTTAGCTTGAGATAAATAAGATTTATACGTTACTGGAGACATCGCCAAACGTACCATTATAGTCATAATGATAATAGCTATCCCTGCAGGCAACATTCCACTTAAAAATGTAAATAAAGGAGTAAACACATACCTGTTAATCAACCCAAAAATTCCCCAACCAAAAGGGATAGAATCTTCTAAATTTAATTCTTTGTATTGCGCCAATACCTTTACATCCGTAGGACCATAATACCAGTTCATTGCATAACTTAATTCACCTCCTACTAATTTCAGTGGTGCCTCAGAAGCATAATCTTTCATATATTTTTGCGTATGCGACTCATCTTCTACTAAATTCTTAGAAGACAAATTTGCGGTTGCAAAAGGCGTATCTGTGACCAATATAGAACTAAAGAAATGCTGACGGTATGATAACCATTCTACATTCTCTTCCGTCTCATCATCCTCATCGCTACTATCCGACAATTTACTAATCTTACCATCCTCATGGCTGTAGGTAAGTCTTGTATATCTGTTAGAGTATTTTATACTTTTAGAGTGACGGATTGCTTTTAGTTTCCAATCTAAATTAATCGGCTTTTGAGCGTTAATGATGCTATTTAATCCTTGAGATTTTATAGAGAAATCTACCAAATAATCATCTGGTTTCATTTCATAACGGTACTCTAAAAACTGATTCTGAGAAACCTTAGCTTTCATAGAAAGCACTTGGTTATCACCACTTGTTGTTAAAGAGGGTTCAAAAAATAAATCAGCAGTATTTAAATTGCGATTATCGCTAGTAGAAAAATTTAAAGCGAATGAAGCATTACCATCTTTTACTAAGTAAACAGGAATAGAATCATAGGTATTGAAATTTTTCATTTTAGCCTCTATAATCTGACCTCCTTTATTGCTTATAACTAAATAAACAAGGCTGTTTTCAAGAACCGTAGTTCCTTCTGAAGGCTTTGTAAAACCAAAAGCTCCAATGGTACTTTTATAATTTGCTACAGCCGTAGAATCCTGTAAGTTTAATACTGGTGCTTTTTCTATTTCGGTGTTTGTTTCAACTTTTTGCTCCTGAGCTTTAGCATCAATTAGCTCTTGTTCTGCTTTTTTTGCAGCTACCTCTTCATCGGATGGCTGGTTTTGCCAAAACATAAAAAGTAATATTCCAAAAATTAATACAAAACCAATTATCGACTTAACGTCTAATTTCTTTTCTTCCATTTATCACTATTAAATAAATCTAATGCTATTGTTGCGCATCTCTATTTTGAACCGATGCAAATATAGCCCCAATTCTACTGTTTGTGCCATAGTGGCAGGTAATCTTATATTTTATGATCTAAGGCTGCTTTCACAAAACCAACGAATAATGGATGTGGATTTAACACCGTACTCTTATATTCTGGGTGGTATTGTACACCAACAAACCAAGGATGGGTAGGAATTTCTACAATCTCTACAAGTCCCGTTTCTTTATTTATACCCGAGGCGATCATTCCTGCTTTCTCTATTTCTCCCTTATAATCATTATTAAATTCATAACGATGACGGTGACGTTCTGATATTTCTGTAGCCCCGTGGTAAATTTTACTAGCAAGACTTCCATTTTTCAATTCGCAATCCCAACTCCCTAAACGCATCGTACCTCCTTTATTGGTAATATTCTTTTGCGCTTCCATTAAGTTAATAACAGGATGCTCTGTACTCTCTAACATTTCTGTAGAAGTAGCATCTGAATATCCTAATACGTTTCTAGAAAATTCAATCACAGCCATTTGCATTCCTAAACAAATACCTAAAAACGGAATTTTATTTTCTCTTGCATATTGTACTGCTTTGATTTTACCCTCTATTCCTCTTTCTCCAAAACCAGGTGCAACTAAAATTCCGTTTAACCCTTTTAATTTAGCCTCAAAGTTTTTATCGTTGATGTGTTCTGAATGAATAGAACGTACATTAACCTTTACTTCATTCACAGCTCCGGCATGAATAAATGATTCTAAAATAGATTTATAAGAATCTTGTAATTCTACATATTTACCGACCAAACCAATGGTAACTTCATGTTTAGGGTTTTTATGCTTGTTCAAAAATTGATTCCATTGATCAAGATTTGGTCTTGTAGTATCTGGCAAACCTAGACGCTGTAAGGTTACTGTATCTAAACCTTCCTCTTGCATCAAAATAGGCACATCATAAATAGTAGATGCATCTATAGATTGAATAACAGCTTCTCGTTTTACATTACAAAACAAAGCTAATTTATGCTTAATCTCATCAGAAATCTCATGCTCTGTTCTACACACAAGGATATCTGCTTTAATACCGCTTTCCATCAATGTTTTAACGGAATGCTGCGTAGGCTTTGTTTTAAGCTCACCTGCAGCAGACAAATAAGGTACTAATGTTAAGTGAATTACAATACCATTAGTATCTCCCAATTCCCAAAGTAATTGGCGTACCGCTTCAATGTATGGTAAAGATTCAATATCACCAACAGTTCCTCCAATTTCGGTAATCACGATATCATAATCGCCACTTTTACCCAAAATTTGGATTCGCTCTTTAATTTCATTGGTAATATGAGGAACAACCTGTACTGTTTTACCTAAAAACTCTCCTCTACGCTCTTTTTCAATAACACTCTGGTATATTCTACCTGTAGTAACATTGTTTGCTTGAGAAGTTGTAGAGTTTAAAAAACGTTCATAGTGCCCAAGATCTAAATCGGTCTCTGCACCATCATCAGTCACATAACATTCCCCATGTTCATAAGGGTTTAATGTACCTGGATCAACATTTATATATGGATCTAATTTTTGGATGGTAGTTCTATAGCCTCTGGCCTGTAATAGTTTGGCTAAAGAAGCTGCAATAATACCTTTACCGAGCGAAGAGGTAACCCCACCGGTTACGAAAATATATTTTGTCTGTGACATGAAGCGTTAGGTTGTTTTCTTAACGCAAGCAAAAATACAAATTGCTACCACATATATTGCTTATTGTTTAGGAAAATCTTTTTGAATTTTATAGATAAGACCTTCTAAGCCATTTATTTTAATCTCCGTCATTGCTTTTAATAAGTCCCCCAGCTTACCTTCAGGAAATCCTTTTTGCTGAAACCAAATTAAATACGGCTCTGGAAGCGCTACCAAATAGCGGCCTTTATACTTCCCAAACGGCATGCGATAATGTGCTAACTCTATAAGCTTATCTGTATTTGGTTGTATTTCCATGAAAATTACGGATTTAAAAACTTTTAAAAGTGAAGGGTAAAATTATTCTTTTAAAAATAGAAAACTTCAAATCTCTGGACCAATTTCACAAATAGTTTATTCTTAACTTTAGTAAAGAATATGAAAAAGACAAACCGAAGTACCTTAATCATATTAAATGTCTAACTTACATTTATTGATTAAAATACTATATATTTGATTCTTATCACTTAAATATTGGAAAAATGGAAAGACGTAAATTCATTGGAACTGCTGCTGTTGGATCATTAGGCATTGTTTCTTGCCAAGCTGCAAACACCGCTGTGACTTCCAAAAAGAAAGACTTTGTTTTGAAAAATAATATTAATCATAGCGTTTGCCATTGGTGTTTTGGCAAAATTCCATTAGAAGATTTTTTAATCACATTAAATGAACTGGGTGTCAAAGCTGTAGATTTAATGGGTCCAAAAGAATGGCCTCTATTAAAAAAATACAACATTCACTCTACCATGTGTAATGGTGCCGAAATAAGCCTTACTGAGGGCTGGAACGACCCGCAGTACCATGAGGTATTAATCAAAAGTTATTCTAAAATGATTCCGAAAGTAGCTGAAGCTGGTTATACCAACCTCATCTGTTTTAGTGGTAACAGAAGAGGCATGGATGATAAAAAAGGGTTGCAAAATTGCATTGACGGACTGTCTAAAATTATGCCTTTAGCAGAAAAGCATGGCGTAGTTATACAAATGGAGTTATTTAATCAAGTGAACCATCCTGATTATATGTGTGACACCTCAGCTTGGGGAATTGAACTTTGTAAAGGTTTAGGATCTGAAAGCTTTAAATTATTATATGATATCTATCATATGCAAATTCAAGAGGGAGACATCATCAGAAGCATTCAAAATAACCACCAATACTTTGGTCACTACCATACTGCTGGAGTTCCGGGAAGACATGAAATTGATGAAACTCAAGAGTTATATTATCCAGCAATTATGAGAGCTATTCTTGCAACTGGTTATACGGGTTATGTAGCTCAGGAATTTATACCTGAAAGAGAAGATAAAATTGAATCCTTAAAACAAGGATTTCTAATTTGCGATGTGTAGAACATTGCAAATTAGTTGCTCAATAATTTCTGAAGTTTAATCTGCCACGCTTCTTGCTGGTCCCGGTTACGAGAAAAATTAGTTTCAGAATCATATAGATTCTGATAATCATTGAGCTCTTTATTGATTTGATTATAAATAGCCTTTACTTCCGCTTTTGCCTTATCGGTAAAGCTTGCTTTATTCAAACGCGCTAAAAATTTCCTGGCATACAATTCTGTAATATCAAAATGCAATTGCTCATGTTTCAAAATTACATCATTACACACCTCTGGCCGGTACCAAGATTCCATAGGATAGAAATGTGATTTTACTTCAAAATTTACTTCTACAGCAGCGTCATTTTTACGGAGTGTAGAAAAACTATACGTTAATCCGCTTGCCGTTACCGCTGCAGCTCTAGTATTTGTAGGCTCCCCTTTAAAATCTGCCCAACTTAATTTGACATCGGGATTCCATAAAATGATGTCTTCATCTTGCGCTGAAAGCGGCAAAACAAAAAAGAATAAAAACGCGGATAAAATTTTTATAAATCCCAATGATATGTTATTACTTTTTCAATATCTGGATGCAAACTAAAGTGAACAGGACAGGTATTTGCTGTATGCTCTAATATTTTTCTGTTTTTATCAGAAATAGCATTTGGCAAATGCAGCTCTACTTCTATCTTAGAAATTCTTCTAGGATCTGTTGCCATATATTTTGTTACTGCCGCTGTAGCACCCTTTAAATCTACCTCCAGGCCATTTGCTTTAATGCCCATCATAGTCATCATACAACTTGCTAAGCCCGTTGCAACTGTATCTGTGGGCGAGAATGCTTGCCCTAATCCATTATTATCAACAGGAGCATCTGTTGTAAATTTATTTCCAGAAGCAATATGCTCACAGCTATTACTTAATGCTCCTAAATAGGTAACTTTTGATGTCATCTTTTAATCTAATTGTTTAATCCACATTTCGTCATACGCCATAATGTAACTAGAATGGTTTCGGTATCCTGCAGCACCCTCTCGTGTGTAATTGAATTTATTTGCACTATACTTTGTTTCCCCAACAAATTTTGAAGCTTCAAAAAGATTCTGTTTGTATGCCAATTTTAATAAAACATCAAACGTAATATCAAAGCCTCTACGTGCAAATTTATCCGGAGATTTCCCTTTGTTCATTCTCTTATAAGCTGCCTCAAAAGAATCTGCCTTATCTTCTCCATCAACAGATGGATATGTGAATGACAAATAAGAAAGATGTGTATGATTTATTTTATCACTATCAAAAGCCTTTCCTTTATTCGTGGTAAATACACGGATTTTTCTCTTATCAGTGATAGAAGCATTCAATACGGATATTACACTATTAATAGTGTTTAACTGGTCTGTTTCTAAGAAAACCCAATTCTCTTGACTAGAAGAGAGTAAAGCTACGATCTTATTTTTCATTGCATATTTCTCTACCAACTGTAAAGACTTTGCATTTGGAAATTCTTTAAGAATCACTTCTTTTGTTGCTTTATGCTCATCATCAGCAATGACCACTATATTTTCCGTTCCTACATTTTCTTTTACATAAGAAAACATATGCTTCATCAAATCAGTATCAGAAGGCACCGTATAAAATACATTAGAAAGACTAATATCACTTTTAGCTGGTAATGGCGCTATCACTGGAATTTGGTTTTGCCCTACACGAACCGCAACCTCTTGTAATGACTGAGAATCTAAAGGACCTATTATGGCATCCGCATTTTTAAGTTCTGGCTTAGCCAATAATGCTCTAGTTTTTTCAACACTTTTCTCTGTATCAAAAACAGATACATTCACATTTAATCCTAATTTTTTGATAGAATCTAATGCCACCAATGCCCCACTATAGAGTCCTAAGCTATAATTAGCATCTTTTCTTTTGACAATAGCATCACTAGCAGCTGTCTTATTACTCACATCTATCATATCCAATCTAAACGGCAATAATAACACCAAGTTAGGCTTTGTTGCTAAATTCATTTTACTAACAAGATCTACATTCTCGATAATTAATGAGTTTTTCACTTCAAAATCGCCATCACTATCTTTCGGAATTTTTAAAACCATTCCTGCTTTCAAACCATTTTGAAGCTCCGGATTTAAAGCCAATAATTCTTTGTATGAAAGCCCTAATTTTCTATTCAAAGAATACTCCCCTTCACCCTGTTTTACTTCATAAAAATTAAAATTATCCGTATTAACCGACTTTCTATCTGTTTTTTTCTGAGGTATTCTAATCACCATACCTTCTTGCAAGCCTCTATCTTTGACTTCAGGATTTAAGGCTTTAATTTCCGCTTCGGTAGCTCCAAATTCTTTTTCAATACTATAGAATCCTTTTTTAGCCGGAACGGTGTATGAAATAAATAACTGAGAAGTTTGATCTGCGATGGTACTACCTGCTTTTTTAGGCAAGCGCAATTCCTGACCAGATGCCAAATAGGTATCCTCTTTTGATAGGTCTGGATTAAGTACTAATAAACTATCAATAGTAATACCGTATTTGTTCACGATAGACCATCTGGTTTCTTTTGGTTTTACCGTATACATTTCAAAAAGATCACTATTAAAAGGATTCTCCTCAGGCTTCATCTTTTTGAATTTAGGAATTTTCAAGGTCATTCCTTTTTTCAATTGCACAGAATACAATTCTTTATTGTACTTCTTTATCGCATCCTGGCTAACATCAAATTTCTCTGCTAGTCTAAATAGATTATCTTTTCTTTTAACCTTATAAGAAATAAAACTTGTAGGCTCTTCTTGTACAAGAATAAGCTCTCCAGTTGTAGTACCACTAGTTGTTTTTACTGCAACTCCAGAAGATTCTGCTGCTTTAGCATCCAAAGGAATAATTAAAATAGTACTGGGTTTTAATTCCGCTACATTTTTTATTTCTTTATTTAAACTTAGGATACGCTCTGGTGTTGTTTTATACTGTGTAGAAATACTATGAATAGTTTCTCCTTTTTTTACAGCATGTGTTGTAAATTTCTGAGCAACTGCCGAAAAGCTTACCAACATAAACAATAGTGTTGGTAAAAAGTATTTCGCGAATGGTCTCTGCATCTTTCTTTATTTTCTTTAGTATTGATCTTCTATAACTGTAGCTCTAAAAATTATGCTTGCATAATTCCGCTGCTTCAATGTATGTTTACTTAAAATTATTAGCGCTCTAATTTTCTATTCTTATTCCCACTCAATAGTAGCTGGTGGTTTTGAACTAATATCATACACCACTCTATTGACACCTCTAACCTTATTTATGATATCATTAGATGTCTTTTGCAAAAACTCATAAGGCAAATTTACCCAGTCGGCAGTCATACCATCTGTACTTTCTACAGCACGTAAAGCTACACATTTTTCATAAGTTCTTTCATCGCCCATTACTCCTACACTATTTACAGGTAAAAGCATGGCTCCAGCTTGCCAAACTTTATCATAAAGTCCCGCTGTTTTTAAGCCGTTAATAAAAATAGCATCTACCTCTTGTAAAATAGCTACTTTTTCTCGTGTAATATCTCCTAAGATTCTGATGGCTAAACCAGGACCAGGAAAAGGGTGCCTTCCTAACAATAAAGGATCTAAGCCCATACTTGCCCCTACTCTTCGAACTTCGTCTTTAAACAGCATACGTAATGGCTCTACCACACTTAATTTCATAAAATCTGGTAAACCGCCAACATTATGATGACTTTTTATAGTTGCAGATGGCCCTCCCGTTGCTGATACGGATTCGATAACATCTGGGTATATAGTACCTTGGGCTAACCATTTTGCATCCTCTACCAAATGAGATTCATCATCAAAAACTTCAATAAAAACACGTCCAATTATCTTTCGTTTCTTTTCTGGATCACTCTCTCCTGCCAATTCGTCCAAAAAGCGTGCCGAAGCATCTACACCTTTAACGTTTAGTCCCATTCCTTCATATTGCTCCAATACACTAGGGAATTCATCTTTACGCAATAAACCGTTATTTACGAATATACAGTGTAAATTTTTCCCAATTGCCTTATGCAGTAACATGGCAGCTACAGAAGAATCTACTCCTCCTGAAAGTCCTAAAATGACTTTATCGGTACCTATTTTTTCTTGTAATTGTGCAACGGTAGTTTCTACAAACGAATCTGGCGTCCAGGTTTGGGCCACCCCTGCAATATGAACTAAAAAGTTTTCTAATAGTTGCTTTCCATCTTTAGAATGATAAACTTCTGGATGAAACTGAATTGCATAAGTCTCTTCTCCTTCTAATTTATATGCGGCATTCTCTACATCATTAGTACTTGCCAAACGTGTCGCACTTGCTGGCAACTCTTTAATTGTATCTGAGTGACTCATCCATACTTGACTACCAACATTGATAGCATCAAAGAACGGTTCGTCTGTTTTAATAAATGATAAATTAGCTCGACCATATTCTCTGGTATTTGAAGGCGCTACGTTACCACCTTGAAAATGTGCTAGGTAT
The DNA here is from genome assembly GCF_019278565.1 of Cellulophaga sp. HaHa_2_95. The sequence goes on from NZ_CP058988.1 coordinate 3,758,850, forward strand.
TGCGCTCCATAGCATACTGCTAACATCGGTTTTTTACCTTGAATTTGTGATAAATCAGGATGTGGTGCATCTTCTGCTCTGACAGAAAAAGGAGAACCAGAAAGTATTACTGCTTTATAGGTTGATAAATCTTCAGGAAGTTTATTGTAAGGTTTAATCTCACAAAAAATATTAAGCTCTCTAACTCTTCTAGCTATGAGTTGTGTGTACTGAGAACCAAAATCTAAAATCAGGACGTTATTTTGCATCCGCAAAAATAGTAAAATGTAAATTTTAGAAAAGGTTCTTTTCGTTATATTTATATAAAAATTTCCAACATCCTTTTTTTAAGCCTTTTATCGGCCTTTTTTACTAGACAAAAAATATCTTTGAACTAAAAATTCTCCATATGATAACAGCAGTATTTTCCGAATTAAAAGAGGAGTTACAAAAAGGCGTAACGGAATATGGACATCCTTTTAAACTGTGCACCCTAGGTACTGTAGGTTTAGACAAAATGGCCCGCTTACGAACGGTAGTACTACGTGATTTTTCTGAAAACTTAGATCTGAGTTTCTTTACTGACAAACGGTCTAAGAAAGTGACTCATATTATTGAAAACCCAAAAGTTTGCATTTTACTCTATCATCCTGAAAAAAGAATTCAATTAAAGATTGAAGGCAATGCATTTATAATTAAGAGCGATAAAAAAATCGCTAAGTACTGGGATCAAGTAAATGATAGCGCTAAAAAAGACTATACCACAACGATTGCTCCTGGTAGTGCTATTGAAAATTTGAAGGACATAGATTATTTAAATGACGACAACCATTTTTGCATCATCACTATTGAAGCGCATAAAATTGAATACCTAAAATTAGACCAACCCAATCATATAAAAATTAGATATTCTAGAGAAGACAACCATTGGAAAGGTGAATTTCTAGTACCTTAATGCATAGTAGCCAATATATCTAAAATATCTTTTTCAGTAGTATCTGGATTGATGAAGCAAAAACGAGCGACCGTTTCAAATTCATCTCCATTTTTCCATTTTGTAGGAGTAACTAATGCAAATCCTTTTCTGTGATTCTCATAGGTCCAGTTTCTGTAGTCATCAGGAGTCCACCCTTTTCTTCTAAAAAGCACACAAGACAAGCTAGGTTCCCGTACTAATTCTACATGCTCATCTTTTGTTATAAAATCTCCCGCAGTATTTGCTAATGTAATGCCACATTCTACAGCCCACTTATATTTTTCTACACCATGCATTGCTAGTGAAAACCACAAAGGCAAGCCCCTTAATCTTCTTGTTAGTTGTATTTGATAATCGGACGGATTAAACCCGTGTGCACCCTCGTCTTTAAAAATTTCAAGATATGATCCCTCTTGCGAATGTGCAGCCTTTGCTATTTCTGGGTTTTTATATAAAATAGCACCGCAATCATAAGGAGAGAAAAGCCATTTATGCGGATCTATTGTGATACTATCTGCTTTTTCTATCCCCTTAAACAAATGACGTACTGAATCTGCCAACAAAGCACCACCACCATATGCACCGTCTACATGAAACCATAAATTTTGATTTTCACAAAAATCGGCTATACCGTTCAAATCGTCTATAATCCCTGCATTTGTGGTTCCAGCAGTTGCTACCACCGCAAATACGCGCTCTTGCTTCTCCTTTGTTAATTGTTGAAATAAACCATCTAGATCTCCCGCATCCATTCTTTCTTCAGAAGGGACTAAGAGTATTTCTGCATCCATAACTTTAGCCATGGCTTTTACAGAAGAGTGCGCCCCTACCGAGGCTATAATTATTCCTTTTCTATCATTATTTATGGGATCTTGCCTCCAGTTTTCACGCGCAGCTACCATTGCGGATAAATTTGCTGCTGTTCCTCCACTCGTAAAAACTCCGAAAGATCCTTCTGGCATACCCGTCAAGGAAACCAACCAATGCATGGCTTCATTCTCACAAAAAATACCCCCTGCTCCTTCCATCCAATAAGCACCATGAATACTGGAGGCAGAAGTCACCAAGTCAAACATAATAGCTGCTCTTGTGGGTGATGCTGGCACGAATGCTAAATGCCTAGGGTGATCTATAGGCACTGTTGCTTTCACTAGAACATCACGGAATAATTGAAAAGCCTTTTCACCACCAATACCTTCAGAAGTAATTGTTTCCCCCACCAAAGCCTTTAGCTCTTCTTCTTTTTTTGGTTGCCCAAGCTCTGGAGATGTTTTTGTAATTCTATTAATTACATACTTCATGACATCCAAAGTCATTTCAACTAACTCTATATCAATATTGTGCATAATGAAATTTTAATTATTGCTGGCTATTTACTCCGATCGCTTTAAAAAATAGATAGCCTGTTTACGCCTTCCAAAAGATAAGATACTATCTTGAGGGTTTTGATTCTTTAATTGCTCTTTTCCAATCTCTACCGCTACCGTGGTTTTTCCATGCAATTTAAATTCTGGTAAAGAAAAATCATCCTTGGCATATATTTCTTTACTACTATTTAATAATCTGATATTTCCTGCATAGGTAACATTAGGAAGGACCCAGATATCTTTAGGGTATTTTGAATTTAAAATTTCTGATATTGGTTGAAATCCAAAATGTACATCGGAAGGGATATTAAATATTTTTTCAACAGGTGTTCTTATCGTTTGGATCCCTACAACTACTAAAAACAAGATAAAAGTAATGTGCTCTATTTTTTGAACATTCTTAAAATCTATCACCTTCATCAGCAAAGGTAAAAAAGGCAATAACAACGGTAAAAACCAACGCTCTTCGGTTTTATTAACGCCCATCATCACAAAAAATAAAAATATAATGATTAATTGTGCAATCAGCATTTTAAACAGCCAATCTTGTTGAGCAAATTTTAAATCTATTTTTTTTCGCCATTTTAAAAGAAAAATCAACACAAATAATGGCGCAATAATTATAATAATATTTTTAACCATCGCAATAATAGGCGATAAAATAGGAATACTATTCTCGCCTTCCATAGACGTTTTTAAATCTACACTAGATTGAAGTTCTTGTAGGTAATTTTGATTTCCTAAAAGCCAATTAAAATGGGGTGCTGCAATTAACAGCGCTGGAAAAATCACCATCAAAATCCGCGGATTGAGCAGCACTTGCCTTACCTCTTTATCAATTAACATGGTAACTCCTAAAGCACCTAACACAAAAATATAATTATACTTACTTAAAACACCCAAACCAATTACTATACCTAATAAAAGGTAATTTATTAACGATTTTTTCTGAATTAATTTTTGGATAAGAATATAGGTTATAAGTATAAGTAGGCAAAGAAGTGACGTATGCGATAGTCTTCTAAACGTAAAATCTATAAACACCGGAACTAGTGCTAATATAAATACCACCAAATTTGATTTAGACTCAGATTTTAAATAGGATAAACTAAACCGAAATAAGCATACTAAAATGAAGGCAAAAATAATAGCTCTTACTATGGAAAAAGAAAGTATTTGAACCCCTAAAATAGCATTAACTCCATATTGCAACCAAGTATATAGTGGTGGCTGATCATCATACCCCCATCGCAACCACTGCGAAAAATAAGCCTGTTCTGCATCTTCCAACTCCATGGCGCTCTTCATAAGAGATATAGCTATTATAGCAATAAAACTTACCATGGCAATAATACGGTTTCTACTGAATAACGTATTTCTGGTCATAGGTTAATTAAATTCAAGAATCGTAAACTCTTGACTTAATGGCTTCAAATTTTCTACCAAGGCAGGAATTAATTGATCCCCATATTCTAAATAGAATTGAGAAAAATTCTGTTGACGTTCTTGTAGTGATTTGTTCGGGAATAAATCATTCTGTATTTCCGTTATTCGAATCACGTGATCTTTTAGTTTACGTTTCTGTGCTTTCAGCAAGCGTTTTTCAAGATTCTCTAATCCTTTTACTTGCTTTACCTCTTGCGCTTTTACGGCTCCTAAAAAGGTTTGATCTGTTTGTGTAGCTAAGTCATATAGTGCTTCAAACTGAACTTTCAGCAATTCTTTCTGAGGCGAAAAATCAATATCAATATTAGATATCGCTCTTATCTTTTTGTTAATAAAGGTATTCTGTTTCAAAAATAAATCTGAAATATTCAAATCTAACTTGGCTATCTTTTCGCTTTGCTTTTCCGTAACCAATAAAGCTGAGTTTCGTAGAAGCAACATAGGAAAAGTAACCCCAACGGTATCAAAATAAGCTTTAAGCTCCAACCAATAAGCAAGCTCTCCCCCTCCGCCAATATAACACAAGTTTGGAAGTATTACTTCTTGGTATAACGGTCTACAAACTACATTGGGAGAAAAGCGTTCTGGATGATTTTCCAATTCTGTTATTACCTCATCTTTTGTAAAGGTAATTTTAGTATCATTTACGAAATATACACCTTCCTTTTCTATGATTCGCTCACGAACACCATCAATAAGATAAAAATAGTTAATTTCTCTAGGATTCACTTGAATACCATAATTCTCTGGCAAAGCATTTAAAGCCTCTATAGTAGTACTTACCGCTTTAAAAGATTTCTCTTCTATTAAATCTGATTTAACGTAAGGTATCAATAAACGTTTTAAGGCTGCGTCATCACCATCAACTATAACCAATCCGTAATCTTTGAACAATTCATTTGCTAAAAAACGTGTGGCCTCCGTTAAATTTGCATGATTTAAATAAGCATTTGTAAAAAGAGTTTTGAGGTATTCTGCATTCTTACTACCTCCTAGTTCCGCTGCTAGTGTTTCACTCAATAATTCCAGTCCTTTAGTATCTAAGCGACCAACACCCCCAGATGCGTCTTTATTCCACTGAATTTTCTTCCCGTTAAGGTTAAAGTAATTAATTTCATCAAAATCATGATCTTCTGTTGCCATCCAATAGACAGGAACAAAATTATACTGGGAATGACTTTTTTGTAATGCTTTGGTAAGGTTTATAGTCGCAATAATTTTATATAAAAAATACAAGGGCCCAGTAAACAAATTTAATTGATGCCCTGTAACTATAGTAAACGTATCTTCTTCCTTTAAACTAGCTATGTTTGCTTTAGTACCCAAACTAGTTTCAATCTGAGCATATTGGCTTGTTAATGCTTGTGAAAGAATTTCCCTATGGTTACTTGGAAAGTTTTTCTGCTTTTCAATGATTTGCGCTTCAAAATTTTCAAAAGCTGGAAATCTATTATAAAACGGTTTTAAGGAGTCTACTTCTTCTAAATAATCACACATTATTTTTGAAAAATACCCAGTTTGTTTGAATGGAATACCATCAATCTTCATAATTCTATTTAAAAATGGTTGTAAAGGTAAAATTCTTAAAGCATACCAGAATCTAAAAATACGTTAAGAAGTTAAATTTTCTAGCATAAAATATTTTTTATATCCCTTATATTTCTTCTTTAGAATAATGTTAAATTTGAGTAAAATCAAACGAACACCACATGAAAAGAATTTTAGTCGTACTTTTTTTAACTGCTTACATTGCAACCAACGCTCAAAATATTAAATCTCCTTCAGAATTTTTAGGCTACGAACTAGGTACCGAATTTTCTAGACATCATGAAGTTGTAGCCTATTACAGTTATTTAGCACATACTGTTTCTGATAGGGTTTCACTAGAACCTTATGGTAAGACCAATGAAAGAAGACCTTTAATGCTGGCCTATGTGTCTTCTGCTGAGAATATAAAAAATATTGAAACCATACGCGCTAATCACCTAAAAAACACAAGAGGGGAAGGCAATACCGAAATAGCCATTGTATGGTTAAGTTACAATGTACATGGCAATGAAAGCGTTAGTACTGAGGCTTCTATGCAAACCATTTATGAGCTTTTAACCAAAAAAGCATCTTACTTAGAAAACACCGTGGTTATTATAGACCCATGCATTAATCCAGATGGCCGTGATCGTTATGTAAATTGGTATAATGAAAACAGAAATACACCAAATAATGTTGATCCAAAAAGCAAAGAACATCATGAGGGTTGGTTAAACGGTAGAGCTAACCATTATATGTTTGATCTAAATAGAGATTGGGCTTGGCTAACACAGGTTGAAAGTCAGCAACGTTTAAAAGTATACAACCAATGGCTACCACATGTACATGTAGATTTTCATGAACAGGGCGTAGATTCTCCTTATTATTTTGCCCCTGCGGCAGAACCTTATCACGAGGTGATTACTAATTTTCAAAGAGACTTTCAAGTAACTATAGGTAAAAACCACGCCAAATATTTTGATGAAAATGGGTGGTTTTATTTCACTAAAGAAGTCTTTGATCTTTTCTACCCTAGCTACGGTGACACCTACCCATTGTATAATGGAGCAATTGGAATGACTTACGAACAAGGTGGTAGCGGCCGTGCCGGATTAGGCATTTTAACTCGCAGTGGAGACACCTTAACGTTAAAAGATAGGATTGCACACCATTTTACCACAGGGATATCTACGGTAGAAGTTGCTTCTGCTAATGCAAAAAAACTAAATGAAGAGTTCAAAAAATTCTACACCAACAAAAATTTTAAATATAAAAGTTACGTATTAAATGGTGATCGTGACAAGATAAAATCTTTAACCCAATTACTAGAACAACACGAAATTGAATACGGATGGTCCGATGCTACCACAGTCAAAGGTTTTGATTACGCTAGCGGTAAAACAAAAAACAGCAAAACAAAAAATGAATCATTAGTCGTCTCTACAGACCAACCAAAGGGTACTTTAGTCAAAGTATTATTTGAGCCTAATGCTAAATTGAGTGACTCTTTAACTTATGACATCACCGCTTGGTCTTTACCTTATGCATACGGACTAGAAGCTATTGCTTCTGAAACCAAAGTGAACTCTACTAAAGATGACAGTATTTCAGATACATTAAACACTATAATTACAGAAAATACATATGCTTATATAGGTACTTGGAATAGCATGAACGATGCTCGTTTTTTAGCCGATCTTTTGAAAGATAATTTTAGAGTAAAATTTTCTAAAAAGCCATTTACACTAGAAGGAAAAAAATTCGATAGAGGGAGTTTAATTATTACGAAGTCTGACAATCGGAATAAAAAAGATTTCACTGCAAAACTTTCTGAGATTTCTTTTAACCATGCGAAGTACCTAACACCGACTTCTACTGGATTTGTCGATAGAGGTGATGATTTTGGGTCTAATTCTGTACACTTAATAAAGAAAAATAATATAGCAGTCCTTACCGGAAAACCAACAAGCACTTTACAATTTGGCGAAGTATGGCACTTTTTTGAACAACAATTAAAATACCCAGTTACTGTATTAGAAAGTGATTATTTGAATGCCGAAGATTTGGAAGAATATGATGTACTAATCCTTCCTGATGGTTGGTATGGTGGTTTTATGAATAACAATATTCAGAAAGAATTGAAGGAATGGGTGAAAAATGGCGGTAAACTAATTGCAATGGGTGGCGCTATTGAAGGACTCGAAGGCAAAAGTGGATTTAGTATTAAAAGCAAAGAAACAGAAAAAGACAGTACCTTAATTGAACATCTAATTACGTATGAAAATTCTGAACGAGAAGGGATTAAAGATTTAATTACCGGTGCTATTTTTAAAACAAAAGTAGACCATACAAACCCATTAGCCTTTGGATACGGCGATAGTTATTTTACGCTAAAATTAGGAGATGATTCCTTTGAATATTTGAAAGAGGGTACCGCAGTATATTTAGAAGAAGAAACAACTCCTGCTGCGGGATTCGCAGGTAGTGAAGCTAGAAAAAGAATAGCAAATACCCTTGTATTTGGTACTGAAAATTATGGTCGTGGTCAGGTAGTTTACATGGTAGACAACCCTTTATTTCGAGGGTTTTGGGAAAACGGAAAATTGTTTTTTACGAATGCCTTATTTATGGTCGACTAACCAAACGATATTACAATAAAAAAGAGCGTTGCAATGCAACGCTCTTTTTCTAGCATAAAATAGAATAATTTTTAATACCTCGCGGAATCTAGATTAGATTCTTCGCCGTCTTTAGTGATTAGTTTCACTTCATCAAAGCCCATCAGTTTAAATTGCTCAAACTGCGTTGCAGCGTCTCCCACTACGATATAAGCCATTTTATCTTGATTAAGCAACTTATTTGCTAAGGCTTTATGATCTTCTAAAGTCATATTACGAATAACATCTTCTTCTTTTTCTATATAGTCTGACGCTAAACCATATTCACTCATCTCTTGCAACATTCCCAATAATGATCTTTGAGTTTCAAAACGACGTGCATTTGATTTAATCAACGCATTTTTAGTAAAGTCTAGGTCTTCTTTTGAAATACCTTCTTTATACTTTTCGATTTCATCTTTAAAGATTTTAACGGATTCTCCTGTAGTATTTGTACGTACGCTAGATGATGCAGTAAATGTTCCTGGAACCTTACTCCCACTAAACCCAGAACGAGCACCATACGTATACCCCTTTTCTTCTCTAAGAATTAAGTTTACATTCCCTGAAAAAGATCCTCCTAATTTATAATTCATTACTTCTGCAGGGAAAAAATCTTTATCTGTTCGTGAAAGTCCAATATTACCAATACTAATAACAGACTGTTTTGCATCTGGTATATCAACAAAATACAAAGAAGCCTTATCTCTAGTGTTTGCAATAGGATATTCTGGGATGATCACCTCTTTTGCTGCCCAACTAGTTTCTAATTCTTTTAAAGTTTCTAAAGCAGTAGACTCATCAATTTTCCCCACTACATGCATACTACTAATAGATGGTGAAAAATTATTCGTATAAAAAGTTTTTAAATCATCTATAGTAATCGCTTCTACAGAAGCTGCTGTACCGCTTGTTGGGTAGCTAAAAATATGATCCTCCCCATAAAGTATTTTCTTATACACTCTATCTGCTACAGTATTAGGATCTGCATCTGCACGTTTAATACCATTTATTGTGCTCGTTTTGATACGCGAAAATTCTGCCTCATCCCATCTAGGTTCCAAAAGAATTTCTTTTACCAATGCCATAGTTTGATCAAAATTACGAACCAACGTATTCCCTCTGATAATAATTGCTTCATTGGTCGTATACATACTTATACTAGCTCCAAGCATTTCAATCTCTTCCTCTAATTGTTCTGGGGTCTTATTTTTAGTTCCTTCCATTAGAATGTCTGTCATTAGATTTGCAACTCCATTCTTCTCCATGTTATCCAAAAGATGGCCACCATCAATCCTCAAACTAAAATTAACTGTTGGTATTTCGTTCTGCTCAATACCGTATACTTTTAGTCCGTTTCCTAAAGTAGACGTCCAACTTGTAGGTACATTTAGTGCCGGAGTTTCACCTTGATTGGGTGCTATAGAACGATCTATTTTGGAAGGTGTCTTTACAATTTCTTCAGATGCTTCTTCAATAATCTTAGTAACGTTCTCTTTAATTTCTTCTTCAACAACAGCTGCTTTTGTAGAATTTTCTGCAATTAAATCCATCTGCCCCTTAGGAACAAAACTAGTGATAACAAAAGGCTTATCTTTTATATAGGTTTGATATACGCGCATGACATCTTCTTTGGTCACCTTTTTAATATTTTCAATATCCTTCTCTATAAATCCAGGATCACCAGCAAACGTGTTGTATTGCGCTAATTGAAATGATTTTCCTAAAACACTACTGATACCATTATAGAAATCTGTTTCCAATCCTGCTTTAATACGTTCTACATCCCGATCTGTAATACCATCTTTCTCAAAACGAGCAAAGGCTTCGAACATTCCTTTTTCAATATCATTTAAACTCTTACCACTGTTAGCCGTTACGGTTACATGAAATTCTCCAGCAAGTACCTGAGAATTATTATAAGCATAAAAACGTGATGAAAGTTCTTTCTCTTTTTCTAACACCTTGTACATCGGCGCTTTTTTTCCATTAGAAATTAGTTCCGATAAGAAGTCTAAGGCGTACGCATCTTCTGTATATTGGTAGGTAGTTGGCCAAACCATATTTAACTGCGCCGTATTAGCGAAATTATCTTCATGAAACAACCTCACCGTTTCAGCAATAGTGACAGGTTGCGGCTTTAGAGGCGCTACTTCTTGCCTTCTCTTAATCTCTCCAAAATATTTCTCTACCAAAACCTTTGCGTCTTCTTTTTCAAAATCTCCTGCTAAAACCAAAGTAGCATTATTAGGCCCATAGAACTTATCATAAAATTCTTTTACATCTTCAACCGTGGCATTTTGTAAATCTTCCAATTCTCCAATTACTTGCCAGTTATAAGGGTGGCCTTCCGGATATATATTTTTATCTAGCACCCAACCTTCATGCCCATAAGGATTGTTATCCACCCTTTGTCTTTTTTCATTCTGTACTACTTCTTGCTGATTATTAAAAGCTGATTCGGTCACTGTATTAATCAAATACCCCATACGATCACTCTCTAACCACAGCACTGTTTCCATAGCATTCTTGGGTACCACTTCATAATATATGGTACCATCTTTCCAAGTACCTCCATTTAGAGTACCACCAGCATCTTGAATTTTTTTAAAAAATTGATCTTGCGGAACATTTTCCGATTCTTGAAAAAGCATATGCTCAAAAAGGTGTGCAAATCCAGTTCTTCCCGTTTTTTCTCGGTTAGACCCTACATTATATTGAATAGCTACAGAAACAATAGGGTCACTTTTATCCTGGTGTAGAATTACATCAAGTCCGTTTTCCAATTCATACTTTTCGAACTCTACAGATAACGTTGCTGCATCTTCCTTTGGAACTTCTTGTTTTTCTTTACATGAAGTAAATGTTAATGCTGCTGCAAATACAGTTAACATAGAATAATTAAAGAGTTTTTTTGTTGTCATTATAATAGTTTTTAGTCTCTCTAAAGATACAATTACAAGACCTCTTAATTCCAAATATTCTGTTAAAACACGCAATAAGCACCTGACAACAGGCAAGTTACGAAACAAAAAAGCGAACCCTGTTGAGGTTCGCTTTTTTACTATTATATAATCTATAAACTATTTAGCCACATTCACCGCTCTAGTTTCACGGATTACGGTTACTTTAACTTGACCAGGATACGTCATATCTGTCTGTATTTTTTGAGAAATTTCAAAAGATAATTCCGCTGCTTTATCATCAGTCACCTTTTCTGATTCTACAATAACACGTAGCTCTCTACCTGCTTGTATCGCATATGCTTTTTGCACACCTCCAAAACCAAAGGCTATTTCTTCTAAATCTTTAAGACGCTGTATATAGGAATCTAATACTTGTCTTCTTGCACCAGGTCGTGCACCACTAATAGCATCACACACCTGAACAATTGGAGCAATCAGGTTTTTCATCTCAATCTCATCATGGTGAGCTCCAATAGCATTGCATACATCTGGCTTTTCTCCAAACTTCTCTGCCCATTGCATTCCTAAAATAGCATGCGGAGTTTCCATCTCTGCCTCTGTGTTAGGAACTTTACCTATATCATGTAATAGACCAGCTCTTTTAGCCATCTTGGTATTTAAACCAAGCTCTGCTGCCATTACGCCACAAAGTTTTGCTACTTCTCTAGAGTGTTGTAGTAAGTTTTGCCCATAAGAAGAACGATATTTCATTCTACCTACCGCTCTAATTAATTCTGGATGCAATCCATGAATTCCTAAATCGATAACCGTGCGCTTTCCTATTTCTACAATTTCTTGTTCTATTTGCTTTTCAGTCTTTTTAACGATCTCTTCAATACGTGCTGGGTGAATACGCCCATCTGTCACCAATTTATGAAGGGACAATCTAGCTACTTCTCTACGTATAGAATCAAAACAAGAAAGAATAATTGCCTCTGGCGTATCATCTACTACAATCTCTACTCCTGTAGCTGCCTCTAGAGCTCTAATGTTACGTCCTTCACGACCAATAATTCTACCTTTTACATCGTCTGACTCAAGGTTAAATACAGATACACAATTTTCAACAGCCTCTTCTGTTCCTATACGTTGAATGGTATTTATAATAATTTTCTTAGCCTCTTGTTGGGCTGTTAATTTAGCCTCCTCCATGGTAGACTGCATGTAGGACATGGCATCAGACTTTGCTGTTTCACGAAGTGATTCTAAAAGCTGCCCTTTAGCCTCTTCTGCAGATAAACCAGAAATAACCTCAAGCTGTTGTACTTGATTTTTATGTAACTTATCTAATTCTGACTGTTTCTTATCAAAAAATTCATTCTTATAAGAAACCTCTTTTATCTGTGCTTCTAATTGATCGCTAAGTTTTTTGTTTTTTGCTAACTCACTACTAATTTGAGACTCTTTATCTCTTGTTCTTTTCTCAGCTTCACCAATCTTTTTATCCTTGGTATTAATTACTTTTTCATGCTCAGCCTTTAATTCTAAAAACTTTTCTTTAGCCTGAAATATTTTATCTTTCTTAATATTCTCTCCCTCTACATTGGCGTCTCTAAGTACTCTTTCAGCCTCTTTCTTTGCACTTTGTATGGTTTTAGAGGCTTTCCCTTTTTCCATAAATTTTGCAACAGCAAAGCCAATCGCTAAACCAACCAACACTGCTATTATCCCTATTGTTATACCATCCATAATTTTAACTATTTATATAAAAAAACCCACATTGGGTCGAAGTTTTGTACAAACTCCAAAAAAACAAGTTTAGGGCTAACAAATTGCTCAAGGATCCTGGACTAGCAGGCATGCTTTTACAACTTAAACTCACCCTTTTTAAACAATTTAACGTTGAGTTTGTCAAAAATAATCACCAATGTGGGTAGTAATTTTATTTATTTTAAAGAACGTATTTACTTTATTTTACACTTAGCTTTTCAGAAACCAATTCATCTAAGGCCTTTAATTTTGCCGTGACTTCAGTGGTATCTTCCATTTGTTCAATACTGCGTTGTTCTATCTTAGAAGCAAATTGCAAAGCACACATTGCCAAGACATCTTGCTTATCTCTTACTGCATAATTACTCTCAAAATTCTTTGCAAGCTGCTCTATATTTTTAGCCGCTTTACGCAAACCTTCTTCCTGACTAGGATCTATCGTTAATGGATAGACTCTATCAGCAATAGAAAGTTTTATTTTGAGCTTTTCCGCCATGATATTTTTACGTATTATTCAGACAATTGCGCGATACAATGATCTAATTCTCTGATTAATGTATTTATTTTAAGCTTAGCTTCCGTTTTATTCGTATTACTACCCAGCATCGAATTTGCTAGCTTAAGAGAATTATATTTTTCCTCCCAAACAACAAGCGTATTATTAGCGTCGATTTTTTCATTTTCTACGTTGGCAACCTCTTCTTGTAATTTAATGTTCTCTTGCTGCAAAAGTTCTAACTTGTGCAGTAACTTACTAATTTTGTTTTCTAAAGAGTCTACTATATCTACTAATTCACTCATGTGCAAATAGCAATGCATTTTACACAAAGTTAACACACATCTTAAGACTTCCCAATTCTTTTTTTAAATATTATTTTTTTTGCGTCTTTTTTACAAAAAAGTGCGATCCTTCATTTTTTAACACAACATTGTTTTCACGTTTTAAAATGTATTAATTACTTTCGTACCACAAGTTATCTTAATTATGAAAGCAACCATATTTGGTTTAATATTCCTATTTACTAGTACCGCATTTGCTCAAGAAAATTTTCCTCAAGATGCATTTAGATCTCCATTAGACATTCCGCTGGTATTAGCAGGAACTTTCGGCGAGTTAAGGAGCAACCACTTTCATAGTGGTATTGATATAAAAACGCAGCAAAGAGAAGGCCTAAAAGCCTATGCTATTGCTGATGGAACAGTTACTCGAATAAAAGTCTCTTTATGGGGCTACGGTAAAGTAATTTATATTGCCCATCCTAATGGATATACTTCGGTTTATGGACACTTGCAAAAATTTTCTCCTAAAATAGAAGAATACATCAATAAAATACAATACAAGAAACAAGCGTTTGAAGTAGAAGTATTTCCAGATTTTGGCGAGCTTAAAGTAGACCAAGGAGAACTTATTGCCTATACAGGGAACACAGGGGGCTCTTCTGGACCGCACTTACATTTTGAAATTAGGAGTAGTGTTTCTGAAAAACCAACAAATCCGTTGTTATACGGATATGACATTAAAGACAATACTGTACCCGTATTGTCAGGACTTTTTGTCTATCCATTAAGTAAAGACAGCCAAGTAAACCAAAATGCTAACAAATTAGAATTAAAATTTTCTAAGCAAAGCGACGGCAGTTTTCTTGCAGAAAAAGTATATGCTACAGGAACCATTGGTTTTGGCATCAATTCTTTTGACAGGCAAGACTTAGCAGCCAATCAAAATGGCTTATACCAAGTGCAGCAACTAGTTAACGGAAAAGTTTACACGGATTACGATTTGGAATCTTTTTCTTTCGGAGAAACAAGATATATTAATACCTTAATAGATTATCAGCATTTTGGAAGATACCGTCAGCGTATTCAAAAATTATATAAAACGCCACGCAATACCATGAGTATTTATAACGAGGTTTATAATAATGGCGAGATAGATGTGGCAGAGGGACTTAGTTACAATGTTGAAATTCTTATGAAAGACATTGAAAATAATACCACCAAAGTGGTAATCCCTGTAGAAGGAAAAAAGGAAGTTTTAAAAATCTCAAAAAAAGAAGATAAGACTTCGAATTATTTAGTAGCCAAAAAACCGAATACTTATGATTTGGGAGGAGTACAAGTTTATTTCCCTTCCAATACCTTTTATGAGGATTTTTACATCGATTTAAAAAAAGGAGCAGATACGGTTACCATTCATAATAGCACCGTTCCTGCTCATCAGAATTTCACTATTACTTTTGATACTGCTAAATTTTCTCCAGAAGAACATAAGCAATTATTTATTGCACGCTTAGATAGCAGACTGCGCCCTAGTCACATGACTACATACAAAAGAGGCAATACGTTTTCTACACGTACCCGAAATTTAGGAACTTATACCATTGCAAAAGATAGCGTTGCCCCTAAAGTACGTGCTACTAATTTTAAGGAAAAACAATGGTTAAGTAATTACAAATACTTGAGCTTACAAATTACGGATGATTTAAGCGGAAT
Source organism: Cellulophaga sp. HaHa_2_95 (assembly GCF_019278565.1). The sequence goes on from NZ_CP058988.1 coordinate 3,773,971, forward strand.
AGACACCTACTCTGCTACCTTAAATGGAAAGTGGATTCTCATGGAATATGAACCAAAAAAGAATACCATAACCTATAACTTTGATGCTAATATCGTAGATCAAAAAGAGTGTAACTTAGAAGTTGTGGTAACAGATAATGTAGGAAATAGCACTACCTTTAAGAGTTCATTCTACAGAAAATAGATTTTGAAATGTATTAAATTCTTTTGTTTTCTTTTATTTCCAGTTGTTCTACTCGCCCAAAAAGCAGTGATTACTGGAGTTATTTTAGATGCTACTAATGTACCTCTTTCAAACACTAATGTCCGCACTTCTGCTAAAGGAACCATCTCTGACGAAAATGGTTTTTACTTTTTAGAGGTGGATGCGGATCAGCAAATCAACATTACCTTTTCTCACATTGGACACAAAGATGTGGTTTTAAAGAAAGTACTACTTAACACAAATGAAACTTTTGAATTCAATCCGGTTTTAAACACCGCTATTACTCAAATTGATGAAATAACCATTACAGCTTCCGGAAGAAAAACTGTAGACGCCATCACCACCATTGATCCCGAAATTATCCGACTATTACCTGGAGCAACTGCAGGAGTAGAAAATGTATTAAAGCTATTACCAGGAGTATCTTCTAACAATGAGTTAAGTACGCAGTACAATGTACGCGGGGGTAATTTTGATGAAAACTTAGTCTATGTAAATGAAATTGAAGTATACAGACCCTTCTTAATACGATCCGGTCAGCAAGAAAGCTTGAGTTTTATCAATAGTGCTATGATTCAGAATGTAAACTTTTCTGCAGGTGGTTTTCAAGCAAAATACGGGGATAAACTCTCTTCTGTTTTAGACATCACCTATAAAAACCCAGTATCTTTCGGCGTTCAGATAGATGCGAGTTTATTAGGTGCCAATGCCGCTATAGAAACTAGCGGAAAAAACAAAAAATTAAGCACTATTACTGGTGTGCGATACAGGGATAATAGTTTACTGATAAACTCACAGGAAACAGTAACGAATATTAATCCGGTAGCTTTTGATTTCCAAACCTATGAGAGTTATACAATTTCAAAAAAAATAAATATTGGCTTTTTAGGGACGTTTTCTGTAAATGATTATCAAAATAGGCCTAGCGCAAGAACTACAAATTTTGGCACCTTAAATGACCCCAAATCTTTGACGATTTTTTATGCAGGCCAAGAACACAATCAATACAACACAGCATCTGGTGCTTTGAAAGCTACTTACCATCTCACTGAAAATACAACGCTTAAACTTATTCCATCACTATACCATACCATAGAAGAGGAGTCTTCTAGTATTATTGCTCAATACCAGTTGGGTGACTTAAATTCTGATTTAGGCACCGTTTCTAACACCAAAAGTTTAGGGACGCAACTTAACAGCGCTAGAAACACCTTAGACGCCTTAATATTTAACCTAGAACACAAAGGTATTTACCATAAAAGTACTAGTAAATTAGAATGGGGCGCAAAATACAGTCACGAAGATATTAGGGACCAATTAAGGGAATCAGAATTTTTAGATTCTTTAGGATTTTTAGTAAGACCCAATACGAGCGAGTTTATAAATAATGAGCCCGCCACTCCTTTCAATACGCCTATAACAGCCTTAGAAAGTGTAAACGCCACCAACTACGTTCAAACAAATAGAATATCTGCCTACCTTCAATACAGCAAACAGGTAGATTGGCAATCTAATGCACTATACTTAAATATCGGCGCAAGGGCGCAACATTGGTCTGTTTCTGGAAAAAATATAGCGCGCAATGCCCAAACAGTTTTCAGCCCTAGGGCACAAATAGCCTTTAAACCCAATTGGGAAAAAGATATGTTTTTTAAAATTGCAGTAGGAGTATACCACCAACCGCCATTTTACCGTGAGTTTAGAGATTTGAATGGCAATGTAAATCCAAATGTAAAAGCGCAGAAATCTATCCATACCGTGCTATCAAATGAATATAGCTTTATACTTTGGGATAGCCCTTTTAAACTTGTAAGCGAAGCCTATTATAAAGATTTAAGTAATGTAAATACATATACTGTTGAAGATGTACGGATACGCTATGCCGCCAACAATAATGCTAAGGCCTATGTATATGGCACAGAGTTCAGATTAAATGGTGCCTTTGTACCTGGAACAGAATCTTGGGTAAGTCTTGGTTACATGAAAACGGAAGAAAACAGCAACAACCGCGGATATATTGCCAGACCCACAGATCAACGCATAAAAGTAGGCGTTTTACTTCAAGATTACATTCCTTCTATTCCCAATGTAAAAATGTATTTAAACTTGGTTTACAACACGGGTCTCCCTGGCGGTTCTCCAAATAACGCAGACCCGTATTTATTTAATAGTAGATTAAGAGATTATAAACGGGCAGATTTAGGAATTTCCTATACTTTTGTAGACGAAAACAAACAAGCATCCAAAAATAGTTGGCTTAGTGGTTTTAAAGAACTGTCTGGCGGATTTGAATTATTTAATTTATTCAACAACCAGAATTCGATAACAAACACATGGGTTCGTGACATAGACACAAAACAACAATTTGCAGTGCCTAATTATTTAACAAGTCGGATTTTAAATTTAAAAGTTCGCATGCGATTTTAGAACCAGTACAATGAAAAAATTAAGTATCATACTCGTATTATGTATCACACAGTTTTCCTTTTCTCAAAAGGATATTTATGAAAGTCCTAAATTTAATGAGCTTTCTAAAGATCATAAGGAATTAGCAATTTTACCATTCTTTACAAATTTAGATTTAGAAGAAACTTTATCGAAAGAAGAAAAAAAGGCCTTAGAACAAAAAGAAGGTTACGCAGTACAAGATGCTCTTGAGATTTACTTTTCGCAACCTAAAAAGAAAAAGAAATTTACGGTAGAATTTCAGAATACTAAAAACACCAATGCTATTCTTGCTCAGAATAACATTAACTATGATAACATTGATATCTATAGCATCAAAGATTTATGTAAGATTTTAAATGTAGATGGCATTATAAGCGGAAATACGCATTTAAATATTTTACTATCGGATGGTATTCCTACGGAATTTAGTTTTATGGACTATATATTGGGTGAAGCCGATTATGGCCGAATCGGTATTAAAATAAGTGATGGTGAAAGCGGAAAACTGTTATGGCGTTACGAAAAGAAAATCAATAAAAAATCTGGCAAGAATACCCGAGATTTAATTGATCTAATGATGAAACAAGCCACAAAAAAATTCCCTTACGATACCGAAAGAGTTAAAAACAAGAAGCAGAGTTAATTTTCGGCAAAAGCTTTTAGTTCTCCGATAACATAATCTAAGTCGTCTTTGGTCGTATATTTTGAAAATGAAAAGCGAATTGACGGCTTTTTCATTTCTTCAGGACTCAAAATCTCCGTAAGTACGTGCGATCCTAAATCACTGCCAGACTGGCAAGCACTTCCTTTAGAACAAGCTATACCTTTAATATCCAACTGAAATAAGAGCATCAAAGATTTTTGCGCATCAAAAGGTAATCTTGCATTCACCAAAGTGTAAGTACTCTTTTCTAAATTTCCTGAGTGTCCATTAAATTGAACTTCTGGTAACGCCTCTTTGAGCTGCTTTATAAAGTAAGATTTCAAATCTGTAACATAGGCTTTTTCTTCTGCTAGATTATCATACGCACAAACAAAAGCTTCTTCTAAACCAACAATATTATGAAAGGCTTCGGTTCCTGCTCTAAAACCACGCTCTTGAGACCCTCCAAAAATCATAGGTTTCAGACCTGAATTTCGTCTAACAAAAGCAAAACCTATTCCTTTTGGTCCATGAAATTTATGCGCTGCTGCTGTTAAAAAATCTGCAGGTACCTGCTGAACATCAAAAGGTAAATGCCCTAAAGATTGCACTGTATCTGAATGAAACAGCGCATTATTAGCCTTACAAAGTGATGCGATTTCCGCTAATGGAATAATATTACCTATTTCATTATTTACATGCATCAAACTCACCAATTTCTTGGCATCATCTTTTTGCAATAAAGCTTCTAAATGTGCTGCCTTAGGATTACCATAGACATCTAAATCTACATAAGATACGTTAATCCCGTATTCTTTTTCAAGCTCTTCTACGGTATGAAGTACTGCATGATGCTCAATTTTAGTAGTTATAATTGTGGTTACTTTTGCATCGCGTACAGCGCAACGTAAAATCATATTATCAGCTTCTGTACCTCCAGAAGTAAAAATAATTTCAGAAGGATGCGCATTAATGTATTTAGCAATCGTTTTTCTGGTTCTCTCTATAGCTGTCTTTGCCGTACGACCAAAACTATGGGTAGAAGAAGGATTACCATAGCATTCTGCCAAAGCATCTTGCATTTTTTTTATAACAGATTCTCTAACCTGTGTTGTAGCCGCATTATCTAAATAAACTTTTCGCATTCTCTAACATCTAATAAAGAGTGCTAAATTAAAAGAATTAAATTTTATTACACCCCTATTAAGAAATAATTAGCGCGATTAAAAAAATCATTTAATTCGTTTGAAAAAAAATTACCCCTATAAATTTATTGCTTTTCATAAAATGAACATAAACCACTAGGTTATTAGCAATTAAAACTTGTAAATTTGGAGCAGGCTAATAAATTAAAACTTGGTAATGAAGAAGCTATATATTGTTTTGATATTCATATTCATCTCCTCTTGTGATGATGGTGATTTACAAATTGAATCTCTTGATTTTGATGATGTAAGTGTACAAACCTGTACTGCTATTGATATTGCACAAGCAAATACACTTTTCAAAATCAATGATGATGAGTCTTTAATTTTAATTTTAGGCGCTAATGTTTTAACACAAGAAGAAGGTTCTATTACGGTAGAATTAACAAGCTCAACAACCTCTACCATTGTTTACAGGTTATTTTCAGATACCGTGACTAGTGATTATTTTTGTGATGACATCCCTCCAAGTACCCCTACAGTACTTGATGAAATTACGGCTACAGAAGCAACACTCACCATTACTACTACCTCTACAGGAACTGTGGATGCCCCAGAATTTGAGCACAATATACAACTTAATACCATTAGTTTAATTACAAGCAGCAATCAACGAATTACAGATTTAGCCGTTGAGGAATTTGGAACTGTTACTTCCAACTAACTGTTTTGATATATATAAATTTCAGTAGCACCTAATCCGTACTTCTGATAATCTGCATCGTAATATTTTACAGCATCATATCTACCAAAAAGGTACTGTAGTTCTTCTTTAAGAACTCCTTGTCCTACCCCATGGATAAATACTACTTTTTGTATTTTTTTCCGAATAGCAAATTCCAATTGTCTTTTAGCGGTATCCAATTGTATGTTTAACATATCATAATTAGACATGCCTCGTTGCGATGGGACAAGATTATGAATATGCAAATCTACTTCCATCTTGGGAGCGCTTCGTTCTTTTGGCTTAACAAGCTGAGAATTTCTTTTTTTAGGGATTGCTTTTTCAGATTTAATTTTTGCAATTTCAAAATTGGAGACGGTAAGATTACGATCGTCTATAATTTTTATTAATTCTGATGGTTGGTATATCAGTAGAAATCCATCATCACTTAAAACCGTAATTTTATCACCCTTCATTTCTTTAATGACACCTGTAATCGTATCATCCATAGCTTCTACCCTATCATCAATTTTAAAAGACATATTATAATTCTTTTGATTTTTCTTCAGGTTCTTTCCAAGAAGTACTGGTCTTATAAGCCCCAAACATAATAAATACAATACCAATAGCTAAGGCATATTCTTTCACAATAAACCTAGGACCATAGCCCATAATGAGAGCCCCCATTATAATTAAGATAAAATAAATGATTTGTTTTATTTTCATTGGTTAAAAATAATAGTAATTTTCGGCAAAAGAATTCAATTTAAAATAAAAAATGCAGCTGGCAACTTATATTTTAAAATTAGACGAGTACATGCTCCCGTGTTTTAGCAAAAAAATGTTGGGTATTGACTGTCCTGGCTGCGGTATTCAACGCTCCCTTGCGTTAATTCTTCACGGAGAATTTGGAGCTGCTTTTAAAATGTACCCTGCCATTTACTCCCTTTTATTACTTTTTTGTTTTCTAATTCTTAATAATTTTTTCACCATCAAAGGGTCTAATAAAATAATCATTTCACTTACTAGTATTACCGTTTCTTTAATATTAATCAATTATATATTAAAATTTTTATAACCAAAACCCGAAACTATGGAACAACAAAAACTTCCCAATGCAACAATGATTATTGTATTAGGAATATTGGGATATTTATGCTGCTGTTTTGCAGCACTTGGAATAATACCTTCTGCAATTGCCTTTTTCATGGCAACTAAATCACAGAAACTTTATGAAGAAAAACCAGAAGTATATGATAATTATAATATAATCAAAACAGGTAAAATTGTTGCTTTGATTGCATTAATCTTAAATATATTAATGGTGATTAATATTATTTACACCTTATCTACCGTTGGATGGGAAGCTTGGACTTCAGAATTTTCTAGACAGTGGACTGAAGGACTTGAATCTGGAGGTGATTATTAAAATTAATTAATAACTAAATTTTTAAACAACTAAACAAATGGAACAACAAAAATTACCCAATGCAACATTAATAATCGTTTTATCTATTGCCAGCTTCTTATGCTGTTGTTTTTATGGTATTGGAATTATAACTGCCGTAATTGCATTAGTATTAGCTTTTAATTCTCAAAAAATATATAATTTAAATCCTGAAGACTACTCTAATATCGGAACTATTAAGACCGGTAAAATTATTTCTATAATTGCTATAGTTGTAAACCTTGCCTTTATTGGTTTCGTGATATGGTTAATTTCTGAATTAGGTTTAGAAGTTTTACAAAGTGGAGATCAAGAGTTGATTCAGGAAAAAATGCAAGAACTTTTTGGTCAATAATATGCATCAACAATCATTACCCGGATCTAGTGAAGCCCTAACTTACGGTATACTATCAATTGCATTGACCATTTTTTGCTGTGGTCCCTTTGGTGCTATATTTAGTTTCCTTGGACTTTCAAGTGCTAAAAAAGCGCATCGGATTTATGCCGAAAGCACTGGCGAATACACAGGATATGAAAATTCTAAAACAGGGAAGATATTATCTTATATCGGTTTGGCAATAGCAGCCATTTACCTTTTGTTTTTCCTTTTATACTTTGGCGCCATTATCGCTTTTGTCTTTGCTGCGGCAGCAGACGGAAATTTCTAAAAAAAGAAAACACTTTAAAATAAAAAATCCCGAGGCAAAAGCTCCGGGATTTTTTTATTATACAGTGAAAATATTATTTTTCAAACTTCTGAAGTGTATTGGTAATAATGCCAACACAATCTAACAGCTGCTCTTTGGTCATAACTAAAGGCGGTGCAAAACGAATGATGTTTCCATGCGTGGGCTTAGCTAAAAGTCCGTTTTCTTTCAAAGCCATACAAATATCCCAAGCCGTTGAGCTCTCTTCTGTATCATTAATTAAAATAGCATTTAGCAAACCCTTACCACGTACTGCATTAACGATAGAACTAGTAGGAATAAACTTGTTTAGTTCTGCTCTAAATAATTCTCCTAATTCAAAAGCATTCTGCGCAAGGTTTTCATTTTTAATAACCTCTAAGGCCGCAACGCCAACTGCCGCTGCTATAGGATTACCACCAAATGTAGAACCGTGATTTCCTGGCTGTATTACCCCCATAATAGCATCATTAGCTAAAACGGCAGATACTGGATACGCACCACCAGATAATGCCTTTCCTAATATTAAAATATCAGCTTTTACTTCTGGAGTACCACTACAGTGCTTGTCAGCACAATCACAATTACCGCAAGTAGCCAAAAGCCTCCCTGTTCTTGCTATACCAGTCTGCACTTCATCTGCTATAAACAATACATTGTGCTTTGCACAAAGCGCTTTAGCATCTTTCAAATAATTCGCGGAAGGCACATAAACCCCTGCTTCTCCTTGAATTGGTTCTACTAGAAAGCCTGCAATATTTTTATTCTGCTCTAAAACTTCCTCTAAAGCTTTTAAATTATCGTATTCTATTTTTAAGAATCCGTCTGTGTAAGGTCCAAAATTCTTACGAGCAACAGGGTCGTTCGAAAATGAAATAATTGTAGTAGTTCTTCCATGAAAGTTATTCTCGCAAACCACAATCTGTGCTTGATTTTCTGGAATTCCTTTTTTCTCATAAGCCCATTTTCTACAAATCTTCAAAGCGGTCTCTACTGCTTCCGCCCCTGTGTTCATAGGTAACAACTTATCAAAACCAAAGGTTTCTGTTGCATACTTCTCATATTTCCCTAACACATCATTGTAAAATGCTCTAGAAGTTAATGTAAGTGTTTGCGCTTGTTTGGTCATTGCCCCAACAATTTCTGGATGACAATGTCCTTGATTTACAGCCGAGTAAGCAGATAAAAAATCATAATACTTTTTACCTTCTACATCCCAAACAAAAACGCCTTCTCCTTTACTTAATACTACAGGTAATGGATGATAATTGTGTGCTCCATGCTTGTCTTCTAAAGCAATTACGTCCTTAGAAGTCATAGTTTCTAAAATAGCCATTCTAATAAAATTTAAATATGAATAAAATAACCATTCCTCCTCTACCTTTATCCTTTCGAAGTTTCGAAAATTCAGCGTGGGAGAGAAATCACCCCTAGAGACCGCAAATTAATAAATATAAAAATACTACTAAAGTTTTTTATCAAATTCATGATTATATCGATGAATTTCGCTTTTAAAAGTTTATAAAATTATAAACTTTTATGTACTTAAATAAAAACAATCTATTTTTGCGGCATGCGTAGAAAAAGTAATAAAACGAAAACTATTTTTGAAAATGTAACTGTAGTAGATGCAGGTGCAAAAGGCAAAACTATAGGTAAGGCTCCCGACGGCCGTGTTATATTTTTAAACAATACAGTCCCAGGAGATGTTGTTGATGTCCAAACTACAAAAAAAAGAAAAGCTTATTTTGAAGGTACTGCTACAAAGTTCCATACACTTTCTGATAAAAGAGTAACCCCAGTATGCCAACATTTTGGTACGTGTGGTGGGTGTAAGTGGCAAGATATGGGTTATGACCATCAACTTTTTTACAAACAAAAAGAGGTAGAGAATAATTTGATACGTATTGGTCATCTAGAACTTCCTGAAATAACGCCTATATTAGGATCTAAAAAACAGTATTTCTACCGCAATAAAATGGAGTTTTCATTTTCTGATAGCCGTTGGTTATCCCTAGAAGAAATAAATTCTGACGCAGAAATAAAAGATAGAAATGCCTTAGGTTTTCATATTCCAGGCATGTGGGATAAAATATTGGATATTGAAAAATGTCATTTGCAAGAAGATCCTTCTAACGCCATACGCTTAGAAACAAAAGATTTTGCCTTAAAAAATGATATGTCTTTTTTCAATCCAAGAAATCAGCATGGTTTATTAAGAACAATGATGATCCGTACCACCTCTACTGGAGAGATCATGGTGTTGGTTCAATTTTTTGAAAACGATAAAACAAAAAGAGAACTACTTTTAAATCATTTACAACTAAAGTTCCCTGAAATCACTGCTTTATTGTATGTTGTGAATGCGAAGCAGAATGATACCATATACGATCAAGAAATAATTTGCTTTGCAGGTCGCGATCATATTTTTGAAGAAATGGAAGGCTTAAAATTTAAAATTAATGCCAAATCATTTTATCAGACTAATTCTGATCAAGCTTTTGAATTATATAAGATAACGAGAGATTTTGCGGGGCTAACAGGAAATGAACTGGTGTATGACTTATATACTGGTACAGGAACTATTGCACAGTTCGTAGCCAAAAAAGCTAAGAAAGTTGTGGGTATAGAAGCAGTTCCTGAAGCTATAGAAGATGCTAAAGCAAATGCTGTTTTTAATAAAATTGAAAATACCTCTTTCTTCGCGGGAGATATGAAGAACATCTTTAATGAAGAATTTATACAAGAGAATGGTACTCCGGATATCATCATAACAGATCCTCCAAGAGACGGGATGCATAAAGATGTTGTTGCCCAAATTCTAGCTATTTCTCCTCAAAAAGTAGTCTATGTTAGTTGTAATAGCGCCACACAAGCACGTGATTTAGAATTGATGAAAGACGATTATAAAATTACAAAAACTCAGGCCGTAGATATGTTTCCACAAACACATCATGTTGAAAATGTTGTACTTTTGGAAAAGCGATAATAATGTAGTGATAATCTATTAATTTATGAGTACACTAAAATATATACTAGCCTCAGCTGTTTTGGTATTTGCCTTTAATTCTTGTGAAAAAGATGATATCTGTGTAGATGGTGATACACCACTTCTAGTGATTAGGTTCTACGATGCCACTATAACTACAGATTTAAAAGCACCGAGCAACTTGCAAGTTAAAGGGCTTTTAGATACGGGTGAGTATGGCGATATCATTACAAATACGTCTACTGATTCTATTCAAATTCCGTTGCGTATAGATGGTTTATCAACCACTTATAATTTATCTATAAACGCTACGACGGAGGCCGAAAATGCAAATGAAGATGTTTTGGTTTTTGATTACACTACTAAAGAAGTTTTTATATCAAGAGCCTGTGGTTATGTAGTTAATTATGAAGAGTTATCGGATGAACTAACTACAGATACTGATAATTGGATTAAAAATATAGAAATAACAAATACTACTGTTGAAGATCAAACCACTGCGCATGTTAAAATATTTCATTAGTCTTAGTTTTATTTTTGTTTCCTTATTGGGATGGTCACAATCTAAGCCTATAGATTTACAACCGAAGGATACGGTACAAAAAACAGATAGATATGGTTTACGTGTTGGTGTAGATTTAAGCAAGATTTTAATGTCTACGTTAGATGATGATTATACGGGAATAGAGTTGGTAGGAGATTTTAGATTAAAACCCAATTTATATTTAGCCGCAGAGTTAGGGAATGAAAAGAAAACAAAGCAAGAAGATTTGTATAATTTCACTACCTCTGGGAGTTACATCAAACTAGGAGTAGATTTCAATTCTTACGAGAATTGGTTTGGGATGAATAATTTAATTCACCTTGGTGGCCGTTATGCTTTTAGTAGTTTTAGCCAAACCATAAATGACTATCAAATTTTTAGTACAAGTCGTTATTTTAATGAAGACAGCTTTGCTTTAGGATCAGAAAACATTGGCGAATACTCATCACTCAATGCCTCTTGGTTAGAAGCTGTACTAGGATTAAAAGTGGAACTATTTTCCAATATTTATTTAGGTGCTAGTGTACGCTTAGGTCTTTTAATAACGGATAAAGCACCTGATAAAGATGCTTCTAATGGTTTCCAAAATTTATGGATCCCTGGTTTTAATAAGGTTACAGATAATAGTAGATTTGGCAGTAGTTACAATTATTCTATCACCTATTTTATTCCGTTATATAAAAAGAAAAAACAAGTACGTAAAAAGTATGTAGACGAAAGTGGAAGTCAACCACCTCCACCACCGCCAAGAAATTAGATTATAATTTTTTGATGCTTTTAGAAAAAAGCCACTTCATCACTATTCTAGTGCCTTCCTTATTTTTAAGGACGGCAAACTTAGGAGCAAATATCATGGTAACCAGTGCAGAAACGATGGACTTCACCACGGTACTCTCATACAAATAATCCAATATAAAAAAGCGAAGTACTATAAATAATATAGCAAAGCTTAAAAAATTATAGAGTAAAGCCTTATTCTTTAATGACATCATTTAGGATTCTTTATTTTGAAATTTCGCTTTCTTACTTCCTTCGTACATCACATATTTAACGAGTCTAGATTCTAAGTGACTATTAAATACTTTAATCTTACGAGAAGGTCTAAGACCAACAAACTTCAATGCTTCTAAATTAGACGTTATAAGCCAAGCATCTGTGCCTGCATAATGATTTTTAAGAGTATCACCTATATCCTTATAGAAGTCTTCCATATCTATATCTAAACGCTCTCCATAAGGCGGATTAAACAAAATATGCAAGTGGCTATCAACCGCCTTTTCAGTTTCAAAGAAATTGAATTGTCCAACCTTTATGTATTCTGATAAATTTGCGTTTTCGATATTATCTTGAGCTTTACGTATGGCGGAAGGCGCTTTGTCATATCCTGCAATTTTAAAGTGAAATTCTCTTGTCTTATTCAAGCAGCTCTCTACTATTTTATCAAACAATTCTTGATCATAATCTGGCCATTTTTCAAAAGCGAACTCTTTCCTATTGATATTTACAGGAATATTACATGCAATCATTGCAGCTTCAACTAAGATAGTTCCACTACCACACATAGGGTCTAGAAAATCACTCTGACCATCCCAACCGCTTAATAGTAATAGTCCGGCTGCCAAAACTTCATTAATTGGCGCAATATTGGTAGCTGTTTTATACCCACGCTGGTGTAAAGACCTACCTGAGGTATCTAAGGAAACATTGCAATGCTCTTTCTGAATATGTATATTTATTCTAAGATCAGGAAACTTGATATCAACATCTGGACGGATACCATCTAAATCTCTAAATTTATCTACAATAGCATCTTTAACTTTTTGAGATACGTAAAGAGAGTGTGTGAAATTTTCAGAATTCACGGTAGTATCAATAGCAAAAGTTGTATGCGGCGTTAAATACTCGGTCCAATCAAACGCATATATTTTTTTGTATAACTCTTCCTCATTCTTAACTGTAAACGAATGAATAGGCTTTATAATTTTAATCGCTGTTCTTAGGCATAAATTGGCTTTATACATAAAACCCATATCACCTTCAAAACTAACGCTTCTTACGCCTTCTTCTATATTTAAAGCCCCAAGCTTTCGTAGCTCCTTAGCCAAAACTCCTTCAAAACCAAACATTGTTTTGGCAACCATTTTATAATTCTCCATACCTATCTAAAACATTACGACAAAAATACATTAATTTTGCGGCCTCAGGTTACATTTTAAAAAAACCTAATTCTGGCATGACCTATTTATTACCAATTTTAGCTGTATTAATAAGCTTCCTATTTGTTTATTTCATAAAACCAAAGAAAAAAGAAGGCATAAAATTACTATTAGCATTTAGTGGTGCTTTCCTTTTAGCGTTGACAGTTTTTGAGCTTCTACCTGAAATCTATGAAGGAACAGATCAAAAGAAAGTAGGTGTATTTGTAATGCTTGGAATATTATTACAAATATTTTTAGAATTCTTTTCTAAAGGAGCAGAACACGGCCATATGCACATGGACAGCAACAAGACAGAATTTCCCTGGCTGCTATTTATAAGTTTATCTGTTCACTCCCTTCTAGAAGGTGTACCAATCGGCGATCACCACTCTATGTTGTATGCTATATTGGTACATAAAATTCCGATTGCCATCATTTTAAGCATTTTCTTAATTGGCTCCAAAATGAGTAAACCATCTGCTTATTTCTTTATATGCTTATTTTCAATAATGACACCTTTAGGAACCTATTTAGCAGCAAATATTGAGTTACTTTCGACAATTAAATCAGAATTAAATGCGGTAGCCATTGGTGTATTTTTACATATCTCTACCGTAATTTTATTTGAAAGTTCTGAAGGGCATAAATTTAATCTAAGTAAATTACTAGTAATTATCATTGGTATTATAATCGCATATTTTTTATAGATGTTTAGTAAAAGTGAATCAAAAAAATTAAGAGAAGATTTTTGGATATCTTTTGGCAAGTCATACCCTACAAAATGGATACTCTACAATACAAAAATTAAAGATTTCTCATTTAAATTTTATTTTGACACATCAAAAGCGATGGTAACTCTAGATATAGAAAACAAGGATTTAGAGAAGCGTATTAATTTATGGGAAAAAGTTATCTCTTTAAAATCAGTTCTCGTGGATGATTATTTACCAACAGCACAATTCGAAGAATATACCTTTTTAGAAAACCAGACGGAAATTTCCAGAATCTATGTAAGACTGGATCAGGTAAGTATACACAATAAAAATACCTGGCAACAAACCATGATTTTCATGAATGAACATATGAAAAAATTTGAAGACTTTTTTAATGATTTTGAGGCTGTCTTTATAGATTGATATTACACAACATCTAGGTAGATAAATAACCAGTGACTAATACTACCCCCTAAAACAAATAAGTGCCATATAAAATGATTGTACGGTATTTTTCTAATAGCGTAGAAAAGTATCCCTACGGTATAAAATCCGCCACCAACCATCAATAGATTTATCCCTAAAGGACTAGTAGCCGCCATTAAGTTTTGAAAATCGAACACAATTAACCACCCCATTACCAAGTACAATAGTAAGGATACAATTTCAAACCTTCCTGTAAAAAATAACTTCAGTATAGTTCCAAACAATGCTATACTCCATACTACTGCAAATAAAGTCCAACCGTTCCCATATACTAAGCTTATAAGCGCCACAGGAGAATACGTTCCCGCAATGAGGAAGTAAATACTGATATGATCTACAATCCTAAACTTTTTTTTTAAACTAGGATTTGCAATAGCATGATATAATGTAGAAGCCGAATAAAGTAATAGTATGGAAAAAGAATAGATACAAATACCTAATATGGCGTACTCACTTTTACTAGAATTTTTATCTAATAGAAAATAGAAGCCAAATAATCCTAAAAGAATTCCGATTCCGTGGGATAATGTATTAAGAAGTTCTTCTTTTTTGTAGGGAGAAATCTCTTGCATAAGGTAAAGTGCGTTTTTATGCTTAAAAGTAAGTCTTATGCGTAATATGAACCCTATATAAACAAAAAAAGTCCTCAATATTTCTATTGAGGACTTGATTAAAAAAAGGCGACGACCTACTCTCCCACTTGGTATAGCAGTACCATCGGCGCTGATAGGCTTAACTTCCCTGTTCGGAATGGTAAGGGGTGGACCCTATCGCCATGGTCACCTTAAATCGTTGTACTACACCAATGTATAGTAACTAATATTGTTAACATATTAAAGGGACAAAATGGTGTATAAAACACACACTATAAACACAGTTTTAGATTAAATCTAAAGTAAGCTACGATTTTTGGTAATTATATCTTTAAAAAAAGGAAGTCCGCCCCCTAATTAAAGGGGGCAAGTTGTGCAAGCCTATGGGCTATTAGTATCACTTGGCTACAGACATTACTGCCCTTCTACCTATGACCTATCAACGTAGTCATCTCCTACGGCCCTTTAAAGAAATCTCATCTTGTGGCTGGTTTCGCGCTTATATGCTTTCAGCGCTTATCCAATCCCGACATAGCTACCCAGCAATGCTCCTGGCGGAACAACTGGTGCACCAGAGGTCAGTCCAACTCGGTCCTCTCGTACTAGAGTCAGATCCACGCAAATTTCTAACGCCCGCAGTAGATAGAGACCGAACTGTCTCACGACGTTCTGAACCCAGCTCGCGTGCCACTTTAATGGGCGAACAGCCCAACCCTTGGGACCTTCTCCAGCCCCAGGATGTGACGAGCCGACATCGAGGTGCCAAACCCCCCCGTCGATATGAGCTCTTGGGGGAGATCAGCCTGTTATCCCCGGCGTACCTTTTATCCTTTGAGCGATGGCCCTTCCATGCGGAACCACCGGATCACTATGCTCTTGTTTCCAACCTGTTCGGCCTGTATGCCTCTCAGTCAAGCACCCTTGTGCCATTGCACTCTACGTACGATTACCAACCGTACTGAGGGTACCTTTAGAAGCCTCCGTTACTCTTTTGGAGGCGACCACCCCAGTCAAACTACCCACCACGCACTGTTCCCTAGTGTTAGGGTTAGGCCCTAGATAAGCAAAGGCTGGTATTTCAACAATGACTCCACAACGCCTGGCGACGCCGCTTCAAAGTCTCCCAGCTATCCTACACATTACTTACCCAGAACCAATACGAAGCTATAGTAAAGGTGCACGGGGTCTTTTCGTCCCACTGCGGGTAACCGGCATCTTCACCGATACTACAATTTCACCGAGCTCATGGCCGAGACAGTGTCCAGATCGTTGCACCATTCGTGCAGGTCGGAACTTACCCGACAAGGAATTTCGCTACCTTAGGACCGTTATAGTTACGGCCGCCGTTTACTGGGGCTTCAATTCAATGCTTCGCCGAAACTAACATCTCCTCTTAACCTTCCAGCACCGGGCAGGTGTCAGGCCCTATACTTCATCTTTCGATTTTGCAGAGCCCTGTGTTTTTGATAAACAGTCGCCTGGACCTCTTCACTGCGGCCCTCCTAAAAGGAGGGCGACCCTTCTCCCGAAGTTACGGGTCTATTTTGCCTAGTTCCTTAGCCATGAATCTCTCGAGCGCCTTAGAATACTCATCCCAACCACCTGTGTCGGTTTACGGTACGGGCTGCTTCACTTGTTTTTCTCGGAGGATGTTACGCTGGATTATCAACTTGGCCGAAGCCTCATCGTACTATCGGGGTGTTACCACTCCCTTCAACGCGCTATTCCGTCAGCGCGCACCAACACCACATCCCCGTCACTTTTAACGTGAGCAGGTAGCAGAATATTAACTGCTTGTCCATCCACTACCCCTTTCGGGTTCGCGTTAGGTCCCGACTGACCCCCAGCTGATTAGCATAGCTGGGGAAACCTTGGTCTTTCGGCGTGCGGGTTTCTCGCCCGCATTATCGTTACTTATGCCTACATTTTCGTTTCTATGCGTTCCAGCAACCCTTACAGATCACCTTCAACACACATAGAATGCTCCCCTACCCCTCTGTACCGAGTACAGAAGCCATAGCTTCGGTGGTATACTTATGCCCGATTATTATCCATGCGGAATCGCTCGACCAGTGAGCTGTTACGCACTCTTTAAATGAATGGCTGCTTCCAAGCCAACATCCTGGCTGTCAATGCAATTCCACCGCGTTATATCAACTTAGTATACACTTGGGGACCTTAGCTGATGGTCCGGGTTCTTTCCCTCTCGGACATGGACCTTAGCACCCATGCCCTCACTGCTGCAAAACATTTTATAGCATTCGGAGTTTGTCAGGAATTGGTAGGCGGTGAAGCCCCCGCATCCAATCAGTAGCTCTACCTCTATAAAACTATTGCAACGCTGCACCTAAATGCATTTCGGGGAGTACGAGCTATTTCCGAGTTTGATTGGCCTTTCACCCCTACCCACAGGTCATCCCAAGACTTTTCAACGTCAACGGGTTCGGTCCTCCACTTTGGGTTAACAAAGCTTCAACCTGCCCATGGGTAGATCACACGGTTTCGCGTCTACTACTACTAACTATGGCGCCCTATTCAGACTCGCTTTCGCTACGGCTCCGATTCTTAAAATCTTAACCTTGCTAGTAAAAGTAACTCGTAGGCTCATTATGCAAAAGGCACGCCGTCACCCCAAAGGGCTCCGACCGCTTGTAAGCGTATGGTTTCAGGATCTTTTTCACTCCGTTATTCACGGTTCTTTTCACCTTTCCCTCACGGTACTGGTTCACTATCGGTCTCTCAGGAGTATTTAGCCTTACCGGATGGTCCCGGCAAATTCATACAAGGTTTCACGTGCCCCGCACTACTCAGGATACCACTATCAATAACGTCCTTTACTTATACCGGGCTATCACCGTCTTCGGCCTATCTTTCCAAATAGTTCTAATTCATCGCGCATCAAATATCGTGGTCCTACAACCCCAGCATTGCCGAAACAATACTGGTTTGGGCTAATCCGCGTTCGCTCGCCACTACTAACGGAATCACTTTTGTTTTCTCCTCCTCCGGCTACTTAGATGTTTCAGTTCACCGGGTTTGCTTGATCTTACGATCACGACTGGCCTTCAACCAGACAGGTTGCCCCATTCGGATATCCGCGGATCACAAGTTGTGTGCACCTCCCCGCAGCTTTTCGCAGCTTATCACGTCCTTCATCGCCTCTGAGAGCCTAGGCATCCCCCATACGCCCTTTTCTAGCTTGTCACTAGTCCTTTTTATTCTATTATATATAATTACTACCGTATTAATACAGCAGTACCTCTATCGTACTTTACTCTATTTTTAAATTTGTGTTTACTGTGATTACAATATCCCTGAAGATAATTGTAATTCACTTTGTCCCAATATGTCAATGAACTTGTGGTGAGTCTTCACTAATAACAAAATTATCAATGAATCCTCCTCAATACTTGAGGATATAAATACCCTCAGGCA
This sequence comes from Cellulophaga sp. HaHa_2_95, assembly GCF_019278565.1. Next base: position 3,792,227 of record NZ_CP058988.1, read on the forward strand.
TTGCCTGGTGGAGAATATCGGAGTCGAACCGATGACCTCCTGCGTGCAAGGCAGGCGCTCTAGCCAGCTGAGCTAATCCCCCGTCTTTTAGTGATCAGTTAACAGTTATTAGTTAACAGTACTTATAACGGCTATACTCAACCTCTAAAATTTCCTTTCAAGTGATACTAATTTAATTAGCATCCTTATTTTAATGAACGTTTTTCTAAACCAAACTCTTAATCAATTCCTTAACTAAAAATCTGCTCTAGGCAGTAGTCTCAGGCAGACTCGAACTGCCGACCTCTACATTATCAGTGTAGCGCTCTAACCAGCTGAGCTATGAGACTCTCACTTTGCGAATCTTGCGACCCAATCAATATTATAATAACATAATTATAAGACAGCAATTTGAAATACATAACATAACTAAAAAAATATAAGGACTAGAACTCTTTCGTTTTTATTAATTGAGATGTCTTTCTCTAGAAAGGAGGTGTTCCAGCCGCACCTTCCGGTACGGCTACCTTGTTACGACTTAGCCCTAGTTACCGATCTTGCCCTAGGCCGCTCCTTACGGTGACGGACTTCAGGCACTCCCGGCTTCCATGGCTTGACGGGCGGTGTGTACAAGGCCCGGGAACGTATTCACCGGATCATGGCTGATATCCGATTACTAGCGATTCCAGCTTCACGGAGTCGAGTTGCAGACTCCGATCCGAACTGTGATCGGTTTTATAGATTCGCTCCTTATCGCTAAGTGGCTGCTCTCTGTACCGACCATTGTAGCACGTGTGTGGCCCAGGACGTAAGGGCCGTGATGATTTGACGTCATCCCCACCTTCCTCACGGTTTGCACCGGCAGTCTCGTTAGAGTCCCCATCATTACATGCTGGCAACTAACGACAGGGGTTGCGCTCGTTATAGGACTTAACCTGACACCTCACGGCACGAGCTGACGACAACCATGCAGCACCTTGTAAATTGTCCGAAGAAAAGTCTATCTCTAAACCTGTCAATCTACATTTAAGCCCTGGTAAGGTTCCTCGCGTATCATCGAATTAAACCACATGCTCCACCGCTTGTGCGGGCCCCCGTCAATTCCTTTGAGTTTCATTCTTGCGAACGTACTCCCCAGGTGGGATACTTATCACTTTCGCTTGGCCGCTCAGTCCGAAAACCGAACAGCTAGTATCCATCGTTTACGGCGTGGACTACCAGGGTATCTAATCCTGTTCGCTACCCACGCTTTCGTCCATCAGCGTCAGTGTATAGTTAGTGACCTGCCTTCGCAATCGGTATTCTAAGTAATATCTATGCATTTCACCGCTACACTACTTATTCTAGCCACTTCACTATAACTCAAGACCGCCAGTATCAAAGGCAGTGCATACGGTTGAGCCGCAGCATTTCACCTCTGACTTAACAGCCCGCCTACGGACCCTTTAAACCCAATAATTCCGGATAACGCTCGGACCCTCCGTATTACCGCGGCTGCTGGCACGGAGTTAGCCGGTCCTTATTCTTACAGTACCGTCATCAATCTACACGTAGATCTTATTCTTCCTGTATAAAAGTAGTTTACAACCCATAGGGCAGTCTTCCTACACGCGGCATGGCTGGATCAGACTTCCGTCCATTGTCCAATATTCCTCACTGCTGCCTCCCGTAGGAGTCTGGTCCGTGTCTCAGTACCAGTGTGGGGGATCTCCCTCTCAGGACCCCTACTCATCGAAGTCTTGGTAAGCCGTTACCTTACCAACTAACTAATGAGACGCATGCTCATCTCTTACCGTAACCTTTAATATGTAACCGATGCCAGTCACATATCACATAAGATATTAATCCAAATTTCTCTGGGCTATCCCTTAGTAAGAGGTAGATTGCATACGCGTTGCGCACCCGTGCGCCGGTCGTCAGCGGAGCAAGCTCCCTGTTACCCCTCGACTTGCATGTGTTAGGCCTGCCGCTAGCGTTCATCCTGAGCCAGGATCAAACTCTTCATCGTTGTTTTGTAAATATTATATAACATCTATTAACCAACTAACAAATCATCCGAATCCTAGCCCTCTATATTCTTTAAGCTATTATGTTAATTCAATTTATTTAATTACCGTTTCCAGTAATTAAACGCTGTCTTACAATATGTCAATGAACTTTTTATCTCTTTTACTTCTCACTTAATTACGTATCGTTGTTTCCCTAAGCGGCTGCAAATATACACCCTCTTTTAAAACCCACAAGCGTTTTTGGAAAAAAAATTCAATCTTTTTTTTGACGTTTTTATAACACCCTAGAAACAAAGACTTAACAACAAATTAATTTTTGAAATTATAGCAAAGAAATTTAAAATTACCTCTAAAAGAATATCATCCTATCTATTCAGCTACATCTTTGCTGCAAAAAAACAGCCGACCGTAAAAGCCACTATATACTTATTATATAGTCTTTCTCTTTTACCGTATTATACACATCTTTACTAAACACGTATAATTTAGAGGGCTTCTTAGAAACCCCTTTCCTTTTTTCATTCAAGGGTACTATATAAGGCTTACCTAAAGACTTCTTTCTGAAATTACGGTTATCAATCTTTATATCCAATATAGACTCATATGCAAATTGCAAATCGTTTAACGTAAATTTCACTGGAAGGAAATTAAAGATAATAGGCTCTGTCATTATCTTCTTTTTTAAATCCTCATAAGCATCAGCCACAATTTTCTGATGATCAAAACCTAAGTCTGGTAATGATTGATATTTGAACCACTTAAAGCCATCATGCTTAAGACTTACTATTTCTAATGGCAAAGCATAATAATACCCTATTGCCATAGTTTGCGCTTGCACCCCTCTACTTCGTATCCAAAGCAAATCTTTCTCTGATTTAATTCTACTAGGATTCCCATACGTTCTGAACTGAATCTTATCTGCATTTGATACCCCAGTAATTTCTTTAAAAATAAGATCTGCCGATTCTTCTAGTGTTTTACTTTTAAAAACATAGTAGCCGGTAATCACCCAATCATTAATCTCCAAGAACTCATCATCATACAAGTTCAAAGTTCTATTGCGCAACAATACATGAAGTCCGCTTGCATTCAAAGCAAAAACAACACAATCCACCGTAACATTATCTCTTTTTCTAAAATCCATATTAAACTAAGCTGTGATGAACAAATATAAGAATTTAAACAGCCAACACCTGTATAAGATTAGACGAAGAAAGCTCCCTCTGATTAGCAACTTAAATTCATTGATTTGAGCTCCTTTTTTAGTAAATTTATCCTCTGAACTAAACTCTAGCAAAACATCATACTGCAAGTAGAAGTCTCTAGATTCACTTTATAAACCATTAATAGTTTCTATGTCAAATTTGCTCTATTTAAATACTGAAAACACCAATTCCTTACCCAACAGTATTTTAAAATCTAACGTAGACCGTGACAAAATAAAAACAGGTATAGCACATATTGGACTCTCCAACTTTCATCGTGCCCACCAAGCTTATTACATGCACGAACTTATAGAACAACATCAGGAATTAAACTTTGGAATTTGCGGTATAGATCTATTAGAATCGGATAGAAAAATATACAATATCCTTAAGGATCAAGACGGACTCTATACTTTAATTACTAAAAAGGCAAATGGCACTATAGACTACAAAATAATAAGCTCTATTATAGAATACTTTTATAGCCCTGAAAACCCACTAGCTGCCATAGAACGTTTAGCAAGACCCGATATCAAAATAATTTCTCTCACCATTGCTGAAGACGGTTACCACCTAAATGAAACAACTGGCGAATTTAATTTAACACATCCACAGGTTAAAGAAGACTCCCTAAGCAAATTTAACCCTAAAACAGTTTTTGGCTATTTAACACAGGTATTTAATCTACGTAAAGAAAGAGGCTTACCAGGCTGCACCATTTTAAGCTGTGACAACATACAAGCAAATGGAGATACGGTAAAAAAATCTTTCTTTAATTATGTAGAAAAGACCACTCCTTCTTTATTACCGTGGCTCCAAGAAAATACAAGCTTCCCTAATTCTATGGTAGACCGGATAACCACCTTTACTTCTGCAAAGGATATAGAGCTATTCAAAGAAACCTATAATATTTATGATCAATGGCCGGTAGTCTCAGAACCTTTCAGCAAATGGATTATAGAAGACAACTTTATTTCCGGAAAACCGGATTGGGAAAAAGTAGGCATTCAACTTGTAAAAGATATTAAACCTTTTGAAAATGCCAAACTTCGAATTCTAAATGCTGGTCACTCTATTCTAGGAATTTTAGGTACGCTAAATGGATACAAATATGTACATGAAGTAGCTAACGACGAAGATTTTATTTTCTTTCTAGAGAATTACATTAAAACTGAAGTAACTCCTAGTTTGCAAAACACAGAACAGCAAAATCTAAAAGCCTATAAGAAAGAAGTCATTGATCGTTTCAAAAACCCACATATTAACGATAGCCTTTCTAGGATTTGCAAAGAGAGTTCTTCTAAAATTCCGATTTTTGTATTCCCTACATTACTGAAACAGCTAAGCAATCAAGAATCCATAGCCTACGCCACATTTGTTATGGCAGCTTGGTGTAAATATTATGATGGCGTTGATGATTATGGAAAAACTTTTGACATTACAGACAACCTAAGTAATCAACTTATTAGAACCGCCGCGCTTTCACAGCAAAACCCACAACTGTTTTTAGAAAACAACAGCCTATTTAAAGACTTAGTGCATCAAGATCTATTTAAAGAACGATTTGAATACTACCTTTCTAAACTAAGAACATTATCCATTAAAGAATGCCTAGTCTTAATGAATACCGAAAAGCTATAAATACAAAAAACGCACTTTAACCATGCTATGATTAAAGTGCGCCACTCAACAGAAAAACAACTCTAAAAATTTATAAGGTCATCATAACCATTACTTCTTCTTGACTTATTTCAGGATTAGCACCTGCTTTACTTGCCACAATAGCACCAATGGCACAGGCAAAATCTATAGCCTCTTGAGGATTCTCTTTCTTTAATAATTTATCTACCAGCCCTGCCAAAAAAGAATCTCCTGCCCCAACCGTGTCTACTACCTCTATATGATAGCCACTATTATGATAAAAAACACCCTTTATATAAAGGACAGCTCCATGCTTACCCTTAGTAACACATATAGTATCTGTATTTGTACTTTCTGCCATGAACTGAATGGTATGTTCCAAACTTATAGACTTAGAACCCAACATTTCACTAATTTCATAAATTTCGTCATCATTGAATTTTACAAAATCTGCCCGGTGTATTAAATACTCAAGAATCTCTTTCGTATAATACGGCTCTCTTAAATTGACATCAAATATTTTATACGAAGCAATCTTAAGCAACTCATAAAGTGTTTCTTTAGACTTTTCATTTCTAGCCACTAAACTACCGTAGATAAAAGCATCTGAATCTTTCACTGTTTTTTGGGCTGTAGAAGACAATTCTATTTGATCCCAAGCTCTAGGAAACATAATATCATAAGAAGCCGATCCTTTGGAATTCAATACCACTTTAACGGTTCCTGTCTTTAATGTATCATCTACCTGCAGGCCGTTTCCATTAATTCCGTTTTCTTTGATATACTCATAAATCCCTCGCCCATCTGCATCCGCACCAATTCTACTAATCACAGATACATTATTTCCAAAAGAATTTAAACGAATTCCAACATTTAATGGTGCTCCTCCAATTTTCTTATGCTCCGGAAATTCATCCCACAACACTTCACCAAAACAAGTTATATCACTCATTATATTTTATTTAAGATCTCATTATTTAAATCTAACACGCATTTCTCAACACCATATTTCAAAATATTATCATATGATTCACGGTAGGCATCAACAAAGACTTGTGATTTCTTCAAATCCCCAAAAACTGATTCAATACTTAAAAATTCTTTTGGTTCATTTTTAGCTTCTACAGCTTTCTCATGCAACACATCTGCTAATGCATCTTTAATCACTAACGGATTACCGCTCTCATCTAATCCTAAGGAATAAATAGCCCAAGCCGCAACAACAAACGCTGCTAATTTAACAGATCTACTCTCCATTAATTGCGCATTAATTGTAGGCAATATAAATATAGGGAGCTTCGCAGAAGTTTCTGAGCAAATTCTATCAATTTGATCTTTAATATATATATTCCCGAAACGCTGAATTAAAGAATGTTTATAGCTTTTTAAATCGACACCTTCTAAGTTACCCAAAACTGGCGTCACCTCTATATCCATATACAACCTTAGAAACTGACTTATAGCGGGATCATGTACCGCTTCATCAATTGTAGCATACCCTTTTAATGCTCCTAAAATTCCTAATACAGAATGACCTGCATTGAGCAAACTCAACTTCATTTTTTCATAAGGAACTACATCTGACACAAACTGAGCCCCAACATTTTCCCATGCTGGTCTTCCTGCAACGAAATCATCCTCAATAACCCATTGCTTGAATGGCTCACAAACTACTGGCCAAGCATCATCAATACCTGAATTATCTTTTAATGCTGATATATCTACTAAACTTGTTGCTGGCGTAATCCTATCTACCATACTATTTGGGAATGTGACATTTGCTTGAATCCATTCTACCAATGAAGGCGCTGCTTTTTCCACATAACTCAATAACATATTCTGAATCATATGTCCGTTACCCTGAACATTATCACATGACTGAATAGCAACTCCTTTTAAATCCTGTTCTTTACGTGCTTTCAAAGCTTGTGTCAAGTAACCAAATATTGTCTTTGGTGCCGTAGGGTTTTTTAAATCATGCTGAATTAAAGGGTTCCCAAAATCGAATTTCTTAGTTGCTTCATTATAATTATACCCTCCTTCCGTAATGGTGAGCGTTATAATCTTAATATCTTGATGCGCCATTTTATCAATAACTGCAGCAGGATTTTCTGGGGCAAATAGATACTCTACTATAGAGCCTATAATAGTTTTTGTTAGCGTACCATCCAATTCTTTTACAATTAACGTATACAGACCATCTTGATCTTTAAGCGTCTGATATATTTTTTGGTCAAAATCTAATAATGCTACACCACAGATTCCCCAATCTTTATTCCCTTCTTTATGTAATAATTGATCTGTGTAATATGCTTCGTGTGCTCTATGAAAACCACCTATACCCACATGAACAATACCCACTTTCACATCCGATCTATTGTAGGTTGGGACAGCTGCGCTATCCGCAAATTGTGACAGATTATCACTATTTAATTTGAAACTTTTCATCAATTCTTTTATTATTTATTTTCGAAACGTTGCAGTAATACTGCAAATATGATAATGCCACCTTTTACTATTTGTTGCGGATAGGATGGCACGTTTAATAAATTCAAAATATTACTTATTAAACCCAATATTAAGACCCCCATCAAGGTATTAATCGCAGAACCCCTACCCCCATTTAAACTAGCACCACCAATTACAACTGCCGCAATAGCATCAAGTTCCCAAGATATTCCCATATTTGGAGAACCTAAATTTGTTCGTGAAGCGACAATGACTGCTGCTATTGCCGCTAAGGTTCCAGAAATAGCATATACTAGAAATTTATATTTACTTACTTTAATTCCCGATAAACGAGAAGCCTCCTCATTACTACCAATAGCAATAACTAACCTACCAAACACATTATAACGCAGCATTACAAAAGCAGCAGCGACAATAACAAAAAATACGATGGATATATTAGGAATGCCAAAAATTGAATTATTGGCAAAGTTTGACATGAACAGCCCACCATAAGTTTCAAATGTCACAGGAGAACCTTTTGATAACATAAACCCCGCCCCTCTTGCAACGGTCATTAATGCTAGGGTTGCAATAAATGGCGCCATTTTTTGGTACGCCACTAAATAACCCGCCACACTGCCTAAACCAAAACCAATTACTAAGGTCAAAAGAATAGCAAGTGGCAATGCAAAAATATTGACGAAAATCGCAAATATTACCGCTAATAATGCTACCATTGAACCTACTGACAAATCAATACCACCAGTAAGAATTACGATAAGCATACCGATACTAATAATACCAATACCCGATACCTGTTTTAAAAGATTACTAAGATTTACAGCTGTAAAAAATACATCTGAAATAACTGCTGAAAATAATACCAGCACTAAAAAAATAAATATTGTATTGTACTTTATTAAAAACTTTAATATCCCTCCTGGGCTACTAAGTTGCTGTTTTAAAGTTAAAGCCATTTGTTTGATTTTATATTATTAGATTATTTTAAAGGTTTTCCTATGGAGTAGCGAAGTATATTTTCTTCTGAGAATTTTTCTTTCGGCAATTCACCGTAAATAGTTCCCGCGTGCATTACTAGGATTCGGTCTGCAATCCCCATTATTTCCGGCATATCAGAGGAAATAACGATTACACCAACCCCTTTTTTTGCTACCTCATTAATAAGACTATAGATTTCAACTTTTGCCCCAACATCTACACCACGCGTAGGTTCATCAATTATTATAACCTTACTATCTATACTCAACCATTTAGCTAGCGCAACTTTTTGTTGATTACCACCACTTAAGTTCTTAACATCAACCTCAGATCCTGGTGCTTTAATATTCAATTTTTTCATTAATGCACTAACACTATCAAACTCCTTATCGGTTTTAATAAAACCTAGCTTACTTGAAATAGAATTAAAATCGGTTACACTAATGTTTTTCCGGATAGATAGCGGCAAAAAAACACCCTCTTCTTTTCTGTTTTCAGAAACCAGACCTATCTGATGACCAACAGCTTCTACTGGCGATTTTGTTTTTATCTCTTCTCCATTTAAAAAAATACTGCCTGATTTTTTTTTATGTGCCCCAAAAATCAATTTCGCAGTCTCCGTTCTTCCACTACCACCTAAACCAGCAATACCCAAAACCTCTCCTTTTTTTACTGAAAATGAAACATCATAAACCAAGGTATCTTTTGCTGTCAAGTTTTTTACTTCAAAAAAGGGATCTTTACCTACAACCACATCTCTAAGTGGATATAAATCTTTTAATTCTCTACCAATCATTAAACGTATAATGCCATCCGTATCTATTTCTGATACTGGCATACTACCCGTATCTACACCATCCTTAAGTACGGTTACCGTATCTGCTATTTTAAAGACCTCCTCTAAATGATGTGAGATATAAATGATAGAAATTCCTTTTTCCTTTAACTTAAACAAGTTGTCAAATAATTTCTGCGTATCAGTAGGATCAAAAACTGTTGTTGGCTCATCTAGCACCAAAACTTTGGTGTCTTCTGAAATAGCTTTGGCAATTTCTACGACTTGTTTCTGCACAATACTCAAATCTCTTACCGTAGCCGAGGCATCAATGTCGAACCCCAATGAATTTATTAGCTCTTGAGCGTCTTTTGTAATTTCTTTCCAATTCATCCAAAATTTATTCGAACCTAGTTTGTGCAAATAAATATTTTCAGCCACAGATAAATCATTCACCAACGACAACTCTTGATATACCACATTTATACCCAACACCTGACCATCATGTGTATTTCTTGGGTTTATCTCTTCACCGTTCAAAATAACTTTTCCCGTATCTTTTTGATGAACTCCACTTAAAATTTTCATTAAAGTAGATTTTCCTGCGCCATTCTCACCAAGTAAAGCATGAATTTCCCCATGTTTTATTTTGAGATTTACATTACTCAAAACCGAAACAGCTCCAAAACTTTTAGATATTCCAGACATTTCAAGCCTATATTCACATGTATTATTTTCCATATCCATCTTTAATTTTAAAACAATGCATTAGGATTATAATATTGAGCAGCATTTTCTTTTGTTATAAGCAATGGCGCCGTAAAAGATGTTTTAGGAAAATCTTTTTTACCATTCATATATTGAATGGCATATTTAACAGCATTTTTACCAATCTGGACAGGGCTATTCATAGCCGTGCAGCCATAAAAATCTGTATCCATTATATATTTAATTGCTTCTTTTTGACCATCAGCACCTGCAACAATTAGAATTTCATCTGTTTTACCTGCTTGTGCAATGGCCTTTATTGCCCCTAAAACACAAACATCAGATTCTGTAATAACAACATTAACATCAGGATGAGCCACTAAAATATCTTCCATAGCCTTTAAGCCACCAGCATACGACCACTCTGTATACATTTGAGTTTTTATATCTAAATCTATATACCCTAAAGTTCTTAACTGTTCTTCGCTAATACCCTGTAATAAGCCCTGCTTACGTGTTCTTCCCACAGGGTTACCAGCATTACCACTTAATAAAGCTATGTTCATTTTTTTCTTACCAAATTCTTTGGCTAGCCATGCTCCTGCTAACTCTCCGTTTGCTAAATTGTTTGATTGAATAGTAGTTACATAGTCTGCAGCAGGATCAATAGAGCTATCAATAATAAAAACAGGTATTCCGGCGGCTTTTGCTAATTTAGTAACCCCAACTAGTGCGTCAGGATCTTTAGGATTTAACAACAATACATCTACTCCTTTAGTAATCAAATCTTCAACAGCTGCAACTTGTTTATTAATATCATCTTGACCATCCGCCGACAAAAACACCATTCCATTTTTTTCTGTTGTTTCTTTAATACTTTGCAACAAGGCCTGATAATAAGGACCATTTAAGGTTGGCGTACAATAACCAATAATTTTGCCCGAAAGGTCAATTGAACTTTCAATAAGCTCATCATCATTAGTTGCGCTCTCTCTTTTTCCGTTTGAATTCTTTATAGGCTCTGCACATCCAATAACACTGACTAGGATCATTGAGGCTAAAAAATACCGAAACAAAGGCTTCGTAATTTGACTCGATTTTAGTTTCATTTGATTTTTATTTTTGTTGAGTTTTAATTTTATACTTAAAATAAGGTGATATCTAATTGAAGTACTGTTTTTTCTTTTTCAGGATTCCACATTGCCGTAACTTCTACAGGCATTTTATAGGTTCCGAAATTAATATCCTTTCCTAAAGTCGCCCCTACATTAATAACATTACCCGTCCCTTCGGTGTAAAAAGTTTTATCTGTAATAAATGACCAAGCACCACCAGCAAATAGAGACAAACTATAATCATCCTTTTCCCATACTTTACTTTTAACTTCAAAATAATGGGTCCAAGAATTTTTCAAAGAAGCATCTTCCTGCACCTCATAATCACCTGAGCCACCACCTAAGATCGTTGCAAAGTACAATAAGGTATTATCAGAAATATTATAGCCGAAGTTTAAATCTACAAAATTATATCCTTGTGTTTTATCATAACTCCAATACTCCAACTTATCCCCTCTTTCTTCTACACCCGTATAATTATTATGAGAAACCGCCTCAATAAAGAATTTATCCGAAAAACGATAAGAGGTATAGATTGAAAATTCTTGGTAATTAGCCCCTACATAATCTCCGGTCTCTTTATTAACAACATCTACATTTGTTAAACTAGCCCCACCCCAAACACCCAAGGTGAATTTTTGATCTCTAGTCTTATATTCCAAGCTCGTTGCAAAAACAGCTCCTGGATGAACCACAAAACCATGCCATGTATGCATGTTTTTAATATGAGCATTTGCATTAAAAGCCTTATAAGTATCCACTTCCAATTTATCTTCTTGGGCAAAAGAGCTATTTACCCCTAGAAATAGTAAAATACTAAACAAAGCTATCGATAACACTGTCAATCCATTAACCTTCACAGAAGAATATTTTGACACCAATGCCTCTTGCCCTCGTGTTTTTCTTATGCTTATCATTATTCAGGGTATTATTTAGATTAAATAATCTATTAAACGTACTATTAACGTTTTTTCAAATGTAAAATAAAAATTGACATAACAATAAATTTTAACACATTAAAATATCTATATCATAATAATAGCCCTATTTAATTCGATGATTGACACCTAAAAAGCACAAATCAAATAATCATTAACGTAAATAAAACGTTTTTAAACACCGACCCACACTCAGCTATTCTATTCAAAAAAATACCCTAAGGTTTTAATCAATTTTTTAAATTTTGAACAGCCTCACTAAAAAAGTCCTGAAAATATAATTGAAAGTATTTTTGATGCCCTTATCTTTGTAGCTTATAATTATGTATCAGTATGATTAAGATTACATTACCAGACGGTAGTATTAGAGAGTGCGAAAAAGGAAGCACACCAATGGATGTTGCTAAAAGTATTAGTGAAGGTTTTGCGAGAAATGTTATTTCTGCAAAATTCAATGACACCGTACTTGAAGTTACCACCCCGCTTTTAGAGGATGGCTCCCTAATATTATATACTTGGAATGATGCAGCAGGAAAAAAAGCCTTTTGGCATTCTTCTTCTCACGTAGTTGCACAAGCTATTGAAGAGTTATACCCCGGTGTTAAATTAACAATAGGGCCTGCTATTGATAACGGATTTTATTACGATGTAGATTTAGGAGAAAATAAATCTATCTCTGATAAAGATTTTCCTGCAATAGAGAAAAAGGCAATAGAGATTGCGAGAGGCAAACATAATTTTGAGATGCATGCCGTATCTAAAGCCGATGCGTTAAAAAAATACAAGGAACAAGGCAACGAATACAAAGTTGAACTTATCGAAAATCTGGAAGATGGTACTATCACTTTTTGTGATCATGATACTTTTACAGATTTATGTAGAGGGGGTCATATCCCAAATACAGGAATAATAAAAGCTATTAAAATTTTAAGTGTCGCAGGAGCTTATTGGAGAGGTGATGAAAACAACCCACAACTTACTAGAGTTTATGGTATTTCATTCCCAAAACAAAAAGAGCTTACAGAATATTTAGAATTATTAGAGCAAGCGAAACAAAGAGACCATAGAAAATTAGGAAGAGAATTAGAGCTATTTACCTTCTCTGCGAAAGTAGGACAAGGCCTACCATTGTGGCTACCTAAGGGAGCTGCTTTGCGCGAAAGATTAGAGAACTTCCTAAAAAAGGCCCAGAAAAAAGCTGGTTATGAAATGGTAGTCACACCTCATATCGGCCAAAAAGAATTATACGTTACCTCTGGTCATTATGCCAAATATGGAGAAGATAGCTTTCAACCTATCAAAACTCCTAAAATGGACGAAGAGTTCTTGTTAAAACCAATGAATTGCCCACACCATTGCGAGGTTTACAACTTTAAACCTCATTCTTACAAAGATCTACCGAAGCGTTTTGCTGAATTTGGTACTGTATACAGGTATGAACAGAGTGGCGAGCTTCATGGCTTAACACGTGTTAGAGGTTTCACTCAAGATGATGCTCACATTTTCTGTACTCCAGATCAATTGGATCAAGAATTTAAAAATGTTATCGATTTATCATTATATGTTCTAGGCTCTTTAGGCTTTGATAATTTTACAGCACAGGTATCTGTACGTGATTTGACCAAACCAGAAAAATATATTGGTTCTGTTGAAAATTGGGAAAAAGCGGAAAATGCAATTATAAATGCTGCAAAAGAAAAAGGTCTCAATTTTGTAATTGAAAGTGGTGAAGCTGCCTTCTATGGCCCAAAATTAGACTTTATGGTAAAAGATGCCCTTGGTAGACAATGGCAATTGGGGACTATTCAAGTAGATTACAATCTTCCTGAACGTTTTGATCTCACCTATAAAGGTAGTGACAATGAGCTTCATAGACCCGTAATGATTCACCGTGCTCCTTTTGGTAGTATGGAACGTTTTATCGCCCTATTACTAGAGCATACAGGAGGTAATTTCCCACTTTGGTTAATCCCAGAACAAGCTATAATTTTACCGGTAAGCGAGAAACATGAAAAATATGCGGAAAAAGTTTTAAATTCGCTAGAAAAACACGAAATTCGCGCACTTGTTGACAAGCGTAATGAGACTGTTGGCAAGAAAATACGAGAAGCAGAGATGAATAAGTTACCATTTATGCTTATCGTAGGAGAAGATGAAGAAGCTAAAGAAACCATCTCTGTACGTAGACATGGAGGCGAAGATTTAGGATCAATTACAATTTCTGACTTTAATGAGTTGGTAACTAAAGAAATAAATAGTACCTTAAAGTCGTTTTAAAAAAATAAGTTTAATTAAAAAGATTTAGTCATAGCAATAAGAAAAAGATTTAAACCCCAACCACGGAGGGAAAACAAAAACCCTCACAAAATCAACGCACAAATACTTTCTCCTAACGTAAGGTTGGTAGGTGATAATGTAGAAGTTGGTGTTTACCCTATTAGGGAAGCACTTAACAAATCTGAGGAACTAGAATTAGATTTGGTAGAGATATCTCCAAATGCTGATCCGCCTGTTTGTAAGATAACAGATTATAAAAAATTCTTATACGAGCAAAAAAAGCGCGAAAAAGTCATGAAGGCTAAAGCGACTAAAGTTGTTGTAAAAGAAATTCGTTTTGGACCACAAACTGATGATCATGATTATGAGTTCAAAAAGAAGCATGCAGAGAAATTTTTAAAAGACGGAGCTAAATTAAAAGCATACGTATTTTTTAAAGGACGTTCAATTGTTTACAAAGATCAAGGTGAAATACTTTTACTGAAACTAGCTTCTGAATTAGAAGATTTAGGTAAAGTAGAACAAATGCCAAGATTAGAAGGAAAAAGAATGACGATGTTCATTGCTCCTAAAACAAACAAGAAGTAACACATACGGCTGTTCTAAAATTGTTTAGAACTTACGAGATAAGATAAAGAAATTGCCAGCTGAAAAGCCGGCATTTTCCATAATAATAAGCGAGATAAATTAATAAACTAGGAACAAGATGCCTAAACAGAAAACAAAATCCAGTGCTAAAAAGCGTTTTAAGCTTACAGGTTCTGGTAAAATCAAAAGAAAGCACGCTTTTAAGAGTCACATTTTGACAAAAAAATCTAAAAAGCGTAAGCTAGCGTTAACACATTCAGGGTTAGTTCACCAGGCTGATGTTAACAGTATTAAAGAGCAATTACGTTTAAAGTAATCACCTCTTTACCGGTAAATTAATTATAAACCATGGAGTTAGGCTTTAAAAGTGTCGATCATCGACCGCCTACTACAAAAAACAATTTAAAAGTATGCCAAGATCAGTAAATTCAGTTGCTTCTAGAGCCAGAAGAAAAAAGGTAATGAAGCAAGCCAAAGGTTACTTTGGAAGACGTAAAAACGTTTGGACAGTAGCTAAAAATGCGGTTGAAAAAGCAATGTTATATGCTTATAGAGACCGTAGAAACAAGAAAAGAAATTTCCGTTCATTATGGATCACTCGTATTAATGCAGGTGCTCGTTTACACGGAATGTCTTATTCTCAGTTTATGGGGAAAGTAAAAGCTAACAACATCGAATTAAACCGTAAGGTTTTAGCCGATTTAGCAATGAATCACCCAGAAGCTTTTAAAGCTGTCGTTCAAAAAATAAAGTAACATTAACAATATATCTCGCTTATAAAAAATCCGATTCTAACGAATCGGATTTTTTTTTACCCTATCGTATACCTATCCCCTATTTAAATACGTTACCTATTTTCAGTAGAATTATAAAAATGAATGAAAACAATTTAGTTGAAAAGCCTATAATTGAAAATACGTTAAAAGAAGATAACAGCACATTAGCTCTTCTACATTACAGTCAATTATTAAATTTATTTGGTTTTTTTGGTATCGTCGTGCCCGTAATCTTATGGGCAACAAAAAAACAAGAAATTCAGGGAATGGACGAACATGGCAAGCATGTTATCAATTATCAATTAAGTATGCTTTTATATGGTGCTATTTTCGCTATCTCATTTTTTGTTTCTATCATACTAACCTTTCTACTAATAGGGTTTGTATTCCTAATTATACTCTGTATTATAGGAATCCCTCTAGCCTTGCTATTAATTATCTATCCTATTATTGGTGGCATTGCTGCTTCAAAAGGAGAATTTTACAAGTACCCATTAACCATTAAATTTATTAATTAGTTTCCAAAAGCAGTAATAACAATAGTTCTTCCAGAAGCGCTATCACGATGTTCACATAAATATATCCCTTGCCAGATTCCTAAATTTAACTGACCATTGGTAATGGGGATTTGAACAGATGCCCCCATTAAAGAAGATTTGATATGTGCAGGCATGTCATCAGAACCTTCATAATCATGTTTATAATACGGTTGATTTTCGGGCACCATAACATTCATGTGACTTTCAAAATCTAAGCGTACGGTTGGATCTGCATTTTCATTAATTGTTAAACTGGCCGAGGTATGTTTTATAAATACCTGAAGCATGCCCACTTTAATATTTTTCAGTTCTGGAAGTTCTCGCAAGACTTGTTCTGTTATTAGATGAAAGCCCCTAGAAAAACTTTTTAACCTGAATTCCGATTGATAAAACTTCATAGCCTTTAACATTTATATACTAATATTAATACAAACTTATCCATTTAAACACAAATGTTCGTTGCTTATAGAATAACTTTGCAGCTTTTAAATTTTGGAACTATGGATCTATCAAAAATAAAAATGGTTGTTACAGATATGGACGGGACTCTATTAAACTCCGATCATCAGGTGAGCGCCAAATTCTTTTCATTATTTGAATCATTAAAGAAGAAGGATATAAAATTTGTTGCCGCAAGCGGAAGACAATACCATAGCATCGTTGACAAATTAGCAGCTATTAAAGATGATATTATAGTCATTGCCGAAAATGGTGGTGTTGCCAAGCAATATGGAAAAGAACTGCTAGTCACTCCCCTTCCCAATGCTACAAAAAATGAAGTTATTACTATTTTAGATGGCGTAAAAAATGTACATCCTGTACTTTGTGGGAAAGACAACGCATACATAACGAACAAATCTACATTGTTCGAGCAGAAATTAAAAGAATACTACACCAACTATAAGGTCTTGGATAATTTAAATGACTTTGATGGCGAAATAGTTAAGATTGCTATTTATCACTTTGAAAACTCTGAAAAATACATCTATCCAAAAGTATTTCACCTAGAAAATGAATTACAGGTAAAAATATCAGGAGCTAATTGGGTAGATATCTCCAGTAAAAATGCTAACAAAGGGTATGCATTGGAAAAAGTGATGAAGGAAAATAACATCTTACCTCATGAGTTACTGGTCTTTGGTGATTACAATAATGATTTAGAAATGCTAGCCTTAGCAGACTACAGTTTTGCAATGAAGAACGCTCACCCTAAGGTTTTAAAACTAGCCAATTACCACACCGAAAGTAATGATAACTTTGGAGTAGAAAGGATTATAGAACAACTAATAAACTCAAAATAAGATATTTACATATTTAAAATACAATTAAAAGTTAAAATAGTTTTTTATTTCAAAGCATCTGCTTAGTTTTGTAGTGTAGTTTAGAAGTAATGGCTCGTAAAAAACAATATAACGAAGAAGAAGTAATCAATAAAGCAATGCGGCTTTTTTGGAAGAATGGTTACGAAGCTACTTCCGTGCGTATGTTAGAGAAAGAAATGGGCATCAACCAATTCTCTATCTATGCAAGTTTTAAAAATAAACAAGGTGTTTTTTTAGAAAGCATTAAAAATTATAAGAAAGAAATTAATGGAATTAAGGAAATACTGAGACAATCTAATAACGGTGTCACAGGCATTAAGCAATATTTTTATAATTTTTTAGAATTTTCAAAAGAAGGAACACTAAGAAAAGGTTGTCTGGTAACCAATTCTGTCAACGAAATTAAAAACGATGCAGATCCCGAGGTTATGGTAGAACTTAAAAAGTTTGCAAATGAAATTAGAACTTTGTTTGTAAGTAATCTAAAACAAGACGACCAAAGAAAGGAAATAGAATGTAAAGCAGATTTTTTAATGAATAGTCTTTTGGGTTTATCCATAGCATCAAAAGTATTTGATAAAGATCAGCTGGAAAATATAATAGAAGTTACGTTTAAAAACCTCTAACTTTTTTTTATCAAATAACTAAGCGAATGCTTAGTTATAATTTAAAAATTGAATTCGTAATACATAAAATTTAAAACTATGACAACTTTAAAAGTTCACAACATTGAATCTGCACCAGAAGCTGCAAAACCATTATTAGAAGGTTCTAAAAAAGCATATGGAATGATTCCTGGCTTACACGGCGTTTTAGCTGGAGCTCCTGGATTACTGAAAGCTTATCAAGATTTACATCAATTATTTACAGAAACATCATTTAATAATGAAGAACTTACTGTAGTTTGGCAAACTATCAATGTAGAACACGCTTGCCATTATTGTGTACCTGCACATACCGGCATTGCAAAAATGATGAAAGTTGATGATGCTATTACCGAAGCATTACGTACCGAAACTCCTTTAACAGATGCTAAATTAGAAGCACTACGTACTATGACCTTGGCCATTACTCGTAACCGTGGGAATGTTTCTCAAGAAGATTTAAATGCTTTTTATGCGGCTGGTTATGGTGAGCAGCAAGTACTAGAAATTATTTTGGGCCTTTCTCAAAAAGTAATAAGCAATTATACAAATCATATTGCAAATACTCCAGTAGATGATGCTTTCAAGAGTTTTGCTTGGTCTAAAAAATAATAAGCATAATGCCACATGTAGATAAATGATGCAGAAGAGTGGCATATTTAAACCTTCCGTTTTAAAATCGGGAGGTTTAATTTTTTACATACTATTCTGGTTATGGTTCTGTTTACCGCAACACATCCATTCAAGAAGATTTGACTATTAGGATTCATGTGTATATAGTATGCTAGAACTACATATCATCTGATGGACACCCCTAATGTTCATAACTTTAAACGGGATAGTTTTCCTTTATCGATTAATTATCCATTCTTTTTTAGATAAAAAAATGGGAGACAGAAAGTTCAAATATTAGTTTTAAATTAAAAAAACTGAAATCAGTATGGAAATACAAAGCATCAATATAAAAAAGTTAGCAAAGTATTCTGTAGAAGAAGTATTTAGAACAAATACAAACGCTCCTGGTTTCGTTTTCTTAGATTTTGGTAAAAACCTGAACTCTTATAAGTTAAGAGATATCATGGTTCGTTTAAAAAAAGAGTTATCTAGTTTTACCCTAAGTGAATACGACAAAAAATTAAGTTACCATTGGCTTGTGCGTTTTGACCAACAGGAAAATACTCCTTTCCATATAGACAATGCAGAAGATGAATCTTTTTTAATGTTAGGCTATGAACCTAGTGAAGTAACAAGTGAATTATATATAGCTGATTATCATAAATTTGCTACTAATAATGAATTTGCACCCAATGATTATTTAAGAAATTTTACGCCGGTATATAAAGAAGAGGAATCTTTACTACGGCCATATATTACTAAAATAGCGTCATTTCATAAAAATACTTACAAAATTGTATTAATAAACAATAGTAAACCAAAACCTATAGCTAAAACTTTGGGCGTATTTCACAAAGCACAAATCGTTCGTCAAGATTTAAAGAAGAGTAGAATAGTCAATTCCATGATTATAAATATGCTTCCGACTCATAAAATTATAGATAATGAGCCAGATGAAAATGAATTCTTGAAGACAGCCTTAATTAGTAAATAAAAATTATTTTATATGGAAACTAAAACAAGACCTAAAGTATTATTCTTTGATGTAAATGAATCTCTTTTAGATTTAAACGTTATGAAAAAAAGCGTTGGTAAGGCATTAGGAGACAGAGAAGATTTATTACCACTGTGGTTTTCTACCATGTTGCATTATTCCCTTGTAACCACCCTTAGCGATCAATTTACAGATTTTAGTGCCATTGGAGCGGCAGCATTACAAATGGTAGCAGCTAATAATGCTATTACTATTTCAGAAGAAGATGCTAAAGAAGTAATGACCACCTTTAGCGCTTTACCTCCGCACCCTGAAGTAAAAGAAGCATTAACCGCATTAAAAGATGCAGGATATACACTTGTATCTTTGACTAATTCCTCTACAAAAGGAGTAGAAAGTCAGTTCAATAATGCAGGACTAACACATTTTTTTGATGAACGTTTGAGTGTTGAAGCGTTTGGAAAATACAAGCCTGCTAAGGATGTTTATACATGGGCTGCAAATAAAATGGGCGTAGCACCAAAAGATTGTATTATGATTGCCGCACATGGATGGGATATTGCAGGTGCAATATGGGCTGGATGGAGAGGTGCTTTTATCGCTAGACCCGGCAAACAATTATACCCTTTAGCACCACTTCCAGAAATAAATGAGCCTAATTTGTTATTGATTGCAGAAAAACTTATTGCACTTAAAGCATAATTAGCACGTACTACTTCGGTACTCAAATAAATAATATACATAAACTAAGCTGTTGCTTAGTTTAAATTAAAAACAAATAAATTATGAGTTATTCTATAGAAAATAAAATTGCCTTAGTCACAGGAGCGAACAGAGGAATAGGTAAAGCCATTGTAGAATCCCTAATAAATCATGGCGCTAAAAAAGTGTATTTGGCAGTACGTGACCTATCTTCCACTAAAGAACTGGAAGATAAATTTGGAGCAAAAGTTGTGTCTATTAAAGCCGATGTTTCTAGTACCGCCTCCATAAATGATTTAGCAAAACAAGCTACAGATGTTGATATTGTAGTAAATAATGCTGGCATAGGAACACCACAAGCAACACTTGGAGAAAACGTAGAAAAAGATTTCGCCCAACAATTAGAAGTAAATGCCTTTGGATTGTTACGTGTAGCAAATTCTTTTGCCGATACATTAATTGAAAATAAGGGCGCATTAGTTCAGTTAAACTCCATCGCCTCTATTAAAAATTTCGCACATTTATCTACTTATTCTGCTTCCAAAGCAGCTTCTTATTCTTTGACACAAGGACTGAGAACAGAACTAGGAGCAAAAGGAGTGTCAGTATTAAGCGTGCATCCTGGTCCTATTGCCACAGACATGGGTAGCGCAGCTGGTTTTGACGATGGTGCAGCTACAACCGTGGTATCAGAAGGCATTATTAGTGCATTAAAAGCAGGAGAATTTCACTTGTTTCCAGATGAAATGGCAAGGCAAGTAGAAAGTGCCTACCAAAGCTTTTCTGATAATGTGGTATTAGCAGATTTTTCAGCATAAAACAAAAAACAATAAAGAACATAATAAAAATACAATGATAAAACTAACAGTACTTTATCCAAATACACCAGAACTAAAATTTGATAAGGCATATTATATTAAGGAACACGGACAATTGTTAAAAGATTTATTAGGAGATGCTATAATTTCTTCTGACGTAAATATGGGCTTATCTGGTGCCCAACCGAATACTCCTGCTCCTTATGTTGTAATTTCTAATATTATTTTTGAATCTTTGAACTCTTTTCAAGAGTCTTTTGGGGCCAATGCTGAAAAGATATTAGGTGATTTACCTAATTTTTCAAACGTGAAACCAGAAGTTCAGATCAGTGAAATTGTGTAACTCTTAGTGAGTTTTATATTTAAGAGAAGAATCCTATACACAAGGTTTCTTCTCTTTTATCTCTAAAAAAAATAATAAAATGACAGAAAAAATTAAAATAGATGTAGTTTCAGATGTTGTTTGTCCATGGTGTGCCATCGGGTATAAACGTCTTGAGCAAGCCATTTCAGAAATGGGCATCCAAGATAAGATTAGCCTAGAATGGCAACCCTTTGAATTAAACCCTAGTATGCCTGCGGAAGGTCAAGATTTAAAAGAACATATTACAGAAAAATATGGTTCTACCCTAGAACAGCAAAAAGAATCACAAGAGCGCATGACCGATTTCGGCGCTGAGCTCGGTTTTAAATTTGATTATTTTGAAGGTATGCGTATGGCCAATACTTTTGATGCGCATGTACTTTTAGAATATGCTAAAGAGCAAGGACTGCAAACGGAGCTGAAAATGCGATTAATGAATGACTTTTTTGGAGCGCATCAAGATGTATCTAAAAGAGAGATTTTAAAAATAGCCCTAGAAGACGTTGGTTTAAATACTGAAGAAGCATTTACCGCTTTAGATAATCAGGAGCTGCGTAAAAATGTAAAATCTACAGAACGCTACTGGCAAGAATTGGGTGTCAACTCAGTTCCAACCATAGTCTTTAATAGAAAAAGTGCGCTTACTGGTGCACAACCTGTAGCGGTTTATAAACAAGTGCTAACAGAGCTTCTAGAAGCTAAATAACACCTAGGCAGCAAATTAAAAAACTAATAAATTTATTATGAAAAGAGTCGTCATTACCGGTTTAGGAGCATTAACTCCAATAGGAAACTCTGTAGGCACATTTTGGGAAAATGCTATCAACGGACAAAGTGGTGCATCAAAAATTACCAAATTTGATACCTCCTTATTCAAAACAAAATTTGCTGCCGAACTTAAAGATTTTGATCCTAAAAAGTATTTAGATCGCAATCAAATAAAAAGAAGTGACCTTTTTACGCAGTACGCCTTGTATAGTGTTGCGGAAGCTATGGAAGATAGTGGCCTAGATACAAGCACAATGTCTCCATTTGATATTGGTGTAATTTGGGGTACCGGTCAAGGAGGTATGCAAACTTTCGAGGATGAAGTTAAAAATTATGTAGAAAGTGATAAAAACCCACGCTTCAGTCCCTTTTTTATTCCCAAGCTATTATCTAATATGGCTTCTGGTTTAATAGCCATGAAATACGGTTTAATGGGTATTAATTATACGGCTGTTTCGGCCTGTGCATCTTCTAGTTCTGCAATTATGGACGCTTTTAATTACATCCGATTAAATAAAGCAAAAGTGATGGTTACCGGCGGCTCTGAATCTCCTATTACAGAAGCTTCTATTGGAGGCTTCAACGCCATGAAAGCTTTATCAACAGCTAATGATCACGCAGAAGGTGCGTCTAGACCGTTTGATGTGGACCGAAGTGGTTTTGTCATGGGTGAAGGTGCTGGAGCGCTAATCCTAGAAGAATACGAGCATGCAAAAAAACGTGGAGCTACCATCTATGCAGAAATTGTTGGTGCCGCAATGACGGATGATGCTTATCATATATCTGCAACACATCCGGAAGGCTTAGGGGCTATTAAAGCCATGCAATTAGCCATGGAGGAAGCCAACATAAATCCTGAAGCTATAAATTACTTAAATACTCATGCAACCTCTACTCCTGTTGGAGATATTAGTGAGGTTAAAGCTGTAGCGACTACTTTTGACAACCGTTTTGATCAGCTTAAAATAAGTGCTACAAAATCTATGACAGGTCATTTACTTGGTGCTGCTGGCGCAATAGAGGCCATTTTAGCAATAAAAGCTATCCAGCACAATACCATACCGCCTACTATTAACACCACAACATTAGATCCTGAAATTCCTGCAGGTATGCCAATTGTAACAAAAGAAGCTATACCGCATAATGTTACCATAGCCATGAGTAATACATTTGGTTTTGGTGGTCACAACGCGACAACAATTTTTAAAAAAATATAATTAATTACCACAAGACATTCAACATGAAATCTATTCTTCCTCTATTTTTAGTCGTTCTACTCTTTATTTCTTGTAAGCAAAGCACAAAGGAACCAAAGGAAATCTCCGTTACAACAAAAGCTCCTGAGGTTACAACAGTAGCGTCTTTTTCAGGGCAGCAAGTCACGGGAGTAACGGTAACTACTACTGGACGAATTTTCGTGAATTTTCCGAGATGGAGAAAAGGAGTTATTAATTCTGTCTTAGAACTAGGAAAAAAAACAAAAGAACCATTCCCTAATAAAGAATGGAACTCTTGGGAAATTGGAGATAAAGTAGAAGCGCATAAATTTGTTGGCGTGCAATCTGTTGTTGCCTTTGAAGATAAATTATATGTTTTGGACACTAGAAGTCCGCTTTTTCAAGAAGTCGTAGATGCACCTAGAATTTTTGTCTTTGATCTAACTACAAAGGCATTAGAACATACCTATATTTTAACTGAAAATGCATATCACGCTAATTCTTATATTAACGATTTACGCGTAGATAAAAAAAATAATAAAATCTATTTTACAGACTCTGGAAATTCTGGACTTGTTATCTTGGACTTAAAAACAGAAACCTTTGATAGAGTTTTGGATGAACATAGTTCTACAGCAGCAGAACAAGGTTATTTAACTTTTACCGATGGAAAATGGATGAATACCGTACATTCTGATGGTATTGCTTTAGATACAAAAAATGATAAATTATACTACCACGCACTTACTGGGTACAGTTTATACAGCATACCAACAAAAGCATTACTTAGTGAGGATGAACTTGATCTTGAAAAAGCAGTTACCTTAGAAGCTAAAACATCGGCTCCTGACGGGATGATTTTTGATAAAAATGGCAATCTTTATTATGCCGATTTAGAAAATAATAAAATCATGTATCGCGAACCAAATGGAAGTGTACATAGTTTGTTGGAGGGTGATAAAGTACGATGGGCTGATACCTTTAGTATTTACGACAACCATTTATACTACACGAATTCTAGAATAAATGAAGTAACAGCAGACATATCTGAGATGGAATTTACAGTAAACCGAGTATATTTACCAGAAAAATAACAGCTAGTATTACTTAAAATTTTTAGAGATTCTAAATCTACTAAGCCATTTAAATAATCTTCCAAGATTTATTTTAATGGCTTTTTTATTACGCTTAAAAAAAAATCACACCAAGATTTATTTATTGTAGTAAGAATTACCACCCACTACGCCACCATAAACATCTTATTTAAAGCACCTTAAAATTTAGAAGCGAATTGGTGCTATATAATTCTTAAAATATGTTAAGTTTTATTTGGAATTAATCTAAATAAATAGATACTTTTGTACTCTTATTTTTAATAAGTCTAAATAAATGCGTTTATTCCTTTTAGTCACTACATTTTTTACAAGTTATTTAGGGTTTTCCCAAACAGGGGATCTATCTGGAGTTATTAGATTAGAGGATAACACACCTGTAATTAATGCGCATATCAAAGTTATAGGTACAATTCACAGTGCCGTAACAGATTTTGATGGTAACTATTTTATTGAAAACCTAAGGTATGGCACGTATAACCTCCTTATATCTACTATAGAAGCACATAAAAAAACAATTTCTATTACCATAGCTCAAGAAAAAACTTCAATTACCACCACGGTCTCCAGAAAAACTAATGAACTGAGTGAAGTGGTTGTAAACGGCCAAAGCAAAGAGACAAAGTTAGAAACGGCAGGGTATGCCGTGAACGTTATCAAAACAGAAGAAGCCAGTATTCGAAACATTCAGACCAATGAATTATTAAATACAACTGTCGGGGTGAAAATTCGTCAAAATGGAGGTTTAGGCTCTGATGTAACTTACAGTCTAAATGGATTATCAGGTAGCTCTATAAGAATTTTTATAAATGGTATTCCTAGTTCCACTTATGGTTCTTCTTTTAATTTAAATAGCATCCCACCTTCCATGATTAAAAACATTGAGGTCTATAAAGGTGTGGTGCCTGGGCATTTAGCCGATGATGCTTTAGGTGGCGCCATCAACATTGTACTGCATGATGAGATTAAAAATCACCTTAATGCATCCGTCTCCTACGGTTCTTTCAATACATTACAATCAAGCGTCAATGGGGTATATCGTTTTAATAAATCAGGCTTTACCGTAAAAGGCTCCTTATTTCATAATTATTCTGATAATGACTATAAAGTATCTGGAAGAAGTGTTCTAGTTACAGGTATTGGAGGTGAACAAACACCTATAACCGCTAGAAGGTTTAATGATGCCTATAGATCTACAGGTGGAATGGTGCACTTTGGCTATACCAATGTATCCTGGGCCGATCAGTTTTTCATAGGATTAACAGCTTCTGATGATTATAAGGAGGTGCAACACGGTGCTTTTATGACCATCACTCCCTATAAAGATAGATTTCTAGAATCGGATGCCCTTCTGGCAAACCTAAGCTATCAAAAGAAAAACATTTTTACAAAAGGATTAGATGTAACTATAAATGGATTGTACGGAAAAAGAAACCGTGCGGTAAATGATACCGTAGCTTGGGCATATAGTTGGTACGGAGAACGAGCTATAGATTTTAGAGGGAACGAATATCAATATACTTGGGGTTCACAACAAGAGGGCGGCCCTACCCTATCGAAAATAAAAAGAAAAGTAGCGGCTATCAGAACTGGTTTATCTTATACTATTGCAGAGAACCACAAAGTTTTATTAAACCATGTGTACAATAGTATTGATAGAGAAGACAGTGATGCCTTACAATCCGTTTTAGAAAATACGTTTATAGGAACAAGAGATTTACATAAAAATATATTCTCTTTAACGTATGAATTAAATGCCCTTGATGACCAGTTAAAAGCAAGTGTATTTGGTAAACACTACCAGCAAAAAACAATTAGTATTGATCCCGAAATTGAAGCCGATGAAGATGGTAATGACAGGGTAGTTGATGAAATTGTAACTAGCACTAACGCCTACCAAGGTTATGGTTTCGCATCGTCTTATGCTATTACTCCTAGCATAACCCTATTAGCTTCTGCAGAAAAAGCCATTCGATTACCAGATGAAACGGAAGTATTCGGAAATGATGGCGACAATGTAGTTGCCAACCCAAATATACGACCGGAAATAAGTAACAATTATAATCTAGGTTTCCGTCTTGGAAGCTTTAAGGTAAAAAAACACGAGTTCACCATTTCGACAAATCTTTTTACAAGAAATATTAAAGATAGAATTGGTTTACCTATTGAAACTTCTCTTAATGTTGATGACGAATTAATCGTATATGTAAACCAAGGTAATGCAAAATCTAAAGGAATAGATGCTCAATTGAATTATAGCTATAATAACAATCTAGGGTTTAATTTTAATGTTTCTAGGTTTGATTTAACTACCGAAACAGCCGCAGGAACCGAATTTGATATTCCTAACACTCCGTTTTTAACTATGAATGGGAGTTTACGCTATTCTTTCAAAAATTTTATACAAGAAAAATCAAATCTAAACCTCTTCTACACCCTGTACTTTACTGATGAGTTTTCATACTTGGTATCACAAGGATCAAATACGGTGGGAGATGATTTTTTTAAAGTACCACAACAAGTGGCCCAAGACTTTGGTCTTAGCTATGCTTTTCCTAGCAGCAAATTTGTAGTGAGTTTTGATGTCAAAAATATTTTTGACAAACCGGTATATGACAACCTCTCCGTTCAAAAACCAGGAAGAGCCTTTTATTTGAAAATGAATTACACAATAGATAAATTATAATCATAAAAACAGACCTAAAAATGAAACATAATCTTTTAAATTTTAAAACTTTAGCTACAATTTTGTTAACCATTGGCTTCATGAGTTCTTGTAGTGATGATGACAACGCTATAGATCCAGAAACAGAAATAACCCCAGAGACTGGAGCTGAATCTAGATGGATTACAATTGCTGGAGCACGAATGGGTGATAATCCTGGCGACGGAAATGGAGGTACATTAATTTACTCCGTACGTAGTGAAGATGCTAAAGACCCAAACACATCAATTAATGTTTTTGATAACGGTTTTTTAGCTCCTTCCAACAGAACTGCTCGTTTACAATCATCTGAAGATGGGACCACTATATTTAACATAAGCTATGCTGGTGATACCGGTGGTAACTATACAAAATATAACGTAGAAGGTGGGCAGGTATTTACCGAAATAGGATCTCAGATAAGTATTGCTCCCTATGTTGGAACCGCTCCAAGATGGATTAAGTTATATGATGGCGATAAAACAGGAGCTGCTGTTTATGTTTCTACAGAAAATGAATTTGATGAAAATGAAAAATACACACGTACAAATGCAACGATTGGTGTAGTAACCCTAGATCTGGAAAATTCATTAATTAACGAATTTCAAGAACATAGTGTTGCTTTGAGTCCGGAAGAAGAAGCCTTAGGATACTATATTTCAAGAATAGATATGCCTGTATTAAATGAGGCTGGAGATAAATTGTATATAGGGGCTCGCTTAAGTAAGTTAGACCCAGCTACTACTGAGAGTGATAGTGATTATGAAATTTTAGGTTCTAAAACTATTGTATTAGATTATCCTTCTTTATTAAACCCATCTGTAATTACATCTACTGTAGGATACGGAAATACCAATGGTTACCGAAGTATAAATGCCTTTCTTTATAATGGAAGCGTATACCAAGCGAACCAAAGTGATCCTCAAGGTTCTCACATTTTAAAAATTGATGCGGATAACCAATATGACGATTCTTATATATTTAATTTAGATGATGCCTTAGGCATAGAAGGTGCTTACATTCTTGCCTGGAAACCTACTGCCAATGGTAAAGCCGTGATTGCTTATCGTCATGATGCCTCTCAAGAAGGTGTTGCTGGTGCCCAAGGATTTTTTGCCTTAGCGGATTTAAATACTAAAACTGCCACAAAAATTAACACTATTCCTTATGATGCTGATTTTTACTTATTTCAATATCAAGGTTTTGTAGTTGATGGTACCGACATTTATATAACACAGGCTCCAGTAGGTCAAAATGGAAACATTTACGTTGTAGATACCACAACTGGTGAAGTAACTAAAGGTGCCGAACTAGTCAATGCAGAAGGAAGTCACTTTATTGGTACGTTCTAAATCAAGCCTAACCGTATAAAGATTAACCTTAGTTGATCTAAAACAGATACCAATAACAAGAACCCGCTATAAAAACTACTGTTTTTATAGCGGGTTCTTTGTGGTAAATGGTCTTAAATAGAAAAGAGTGTCTGCGACTAAAAAGACGCTTACTTGCGCAACCAGCCCATTATGCGGCTGTGATCAATTAACCATTTATTTTCCTCCTGAATAAGATCATAGGTTTCTCTAGATTCTCCGAAAGGCCCTGGATTCTGCTGAATAATTTCAACCTCGCGTTCTGTAACCTTTGAAATAATAGCTACATGGCCATATTTATTAAATAAGGTTCCGGAGTACACTACCAAATCATTTACTTTTGGCTTAGAACTACTTGGGTTTGTAAATTGATTTAGGTTTCGCTTGATATTTAAGCCACCATCATCCAATGTTTTACTAAAAAAATCTTTTGCATTGCCATAACTGTCGGGCATTTTATGATTCAATGCCTGGTAATAGTATCTTTTTACAAATTCTACACATTGATATTTTAACCCCAAATTATAGCCATCTTCGGTTACTTCACGGCCAGCTACATTTCCTACGCCTCCATTATAATATACCACTACGCCATTTAAATCGTCAATTTTTTGTCCAACTTCAAAGTTAGAGTTCAGGTTAATTTTCTTTGATACAAAAAATCCTACTGTAAATAAAATTAATATTCCCAATATCAGTACACTTCGCTTTTTCAATGTCTTATGTGGTGTTTTTAAGTTTTTTGTTTTTTCTTCTTTGCTGCAGGAAATAATACATTATTTAATATAAGGCGATACCCTGGAGAGGACGGATGCAATTCCAATTCCGTTTTTGGGTCTCCAACTCTATGCTGATAATCTTCAGGATCATGCCCACCATAGAAGGTAAAAAAACCTTTCCCTTTGATACCATGAATGTACCGTGCTTCTCCATTTACTTTATTTTCCCCCAATACCAACACGGTAGGTTTTATCTCTGAACGTTCAAAAGAAGTTGTTTGCCCCATGAATCCTTTTACCAGACTAGTATGGTTCTGACAAAGCATGGTGGGTATTGGATCCCATTTAGCAGAAAAATCCATCAAAGAAAAATAATCACTCTCCTTTGTAATGGCTCTTTTAGTAGTCATATCTATAGATGAAAACTCATAAACTAATGGATTCCTTTCTAACGTAAAATTGTCAAAGGCAAATGTTTTTTCAAAATCTAATTTAGCTTGGTAGTTAGCTTCTGAAGGATCACCATCAAACATAGTCTCACATATATCTACATCATCTGAAGCAGACAAAGCAATATCAAAACTATCGGTAGCAGAACACATGGCAAACATGAATCCGCCTCCAATCACATAATTTCTAATCTTTAGGGCCACAGCTCTTTTTTCTTCAGAAACTTTACGATACCCAAGTTTTGAAGCTAATGCTTCTGCATCTTTTTTGCTCTGTAGATACCAAGGTGCGGCTTTATAAGCTGCATAAAATTTCCCGTATTGCCCTGTAAAATCTTCATGGTGCAAATGCAACCAATCAAATAAAGCTAAGCCATCTTCTAATACCTCTTCATCGTAAACCGTTTCATAGGGAATTTCAGCATAGGTAAGTACCATAGTTACGGCATCATCCCATGGTAATGTTCCACTAGGAGTATATACCGCTATTTTTGGTGCTTTCTCTAATATAACTGCTTCTTGGTTTTTAGATGGACTTGATATATCTTCTAAAATTGCATTTGCTTCACTATCTGATATGACCTCAAAAGAAACACCGCGAATTTGGCATTCTTTTCGGATAGCCTCTCCATCTGGTAATAAAAAAGAACCTCCTCTATAATTTAATAGCCATTGCACCTTTTGTTGCTTTGCCAGAATCCAATACGTAATTCCGTATGCTTTTAAGTGATCTTTCTGTGATTCTGCATCCATAGGAATTAGAATTGCAGAGGCAAAAATCTTGAAGGAGCATGTAAAAAAAAGAAGCGTCCAAAAGTATTTAGACATTATTTTTTGTTTTAAAATAGTGGTATAAAGATAAAGGAAAAAATTACGAAAATTGCTATTAAGCATATCGACCTAATAGCACAAAATAGGAATTAATTATAGCATTACCTATTTTTTTATGTATGCCAATTTGCCACCAACATAGGTTTGTAAAACCTCAATATTTTTAATAGCTGCGGGAGTAACCTTGAGTAGATTATCACTTAACACCACAAAATCAGCTAGTTTACCCACTTCTAATGTTCCTTTCTCCTGCTCATCAAAAGAGGCAAAAGCGGCGTTCTTTGTATAGGCATTCAAGGCTTGTAGTACCGTAATCTTCTCTTCAGGAATCCAACCCTCAGGATTTTCATGATCTAAAGTTCTTCTAGTGGTAGCAGCATAAATTCCTAAAATAGGAGATGCCGGCGCAACAGGCCAATCACTACCAAAAGCTACAGTTACGTTCTCCTCTATTAAAGATTTAAAAGCATAGGTGGTTTTGATACGTTCAGCACCAATTAATTCTTCTGCCCACCTACCATCATCTATAGCATGGTAGGGTTGTACGCTAACAACAATATCTAAAGATCCAAACTTAGAAATATCTTCCTTTAATAAATGCTGCGCATGTTCTACTCTAAAACGTCTGTCTCTAGGACCATTCTCTTTACCTACTGTTTCAAAAATTTCTAATAAAACATGATTGGCATCGTCTCCTATAGCATGGACCAAAACTTGTAATCCTTTTTTATCTGCTTTAGAAATCCATTTTTTCAAATCCTTTTTATCATTTATAAAAAAGCCTCTATCGCCAGCTTTGTCTGAATAATCTGCAACAAAAACTGCGGTATGAGAACCTAAAGAGCCATCCATAAAACCTTTTAATGCTCCCGTCTTTAACCACTTATCTGTATTCTTGAACGTATCATTACGTTTATCCCAATGATTTAAAGGGTTAATTGCATAGATTCTCACGGATAACTCATTAGCCTCTTTTAATTTTTTAGCAATAGGATAAGTACCAATACTATCTACATCGTGAACAGACGTTACACCATTAGACAACAAATAAGTCATCGCTGCTTTAAGTGCCTTTTCTTTTTGAGGAACCGTCATTGGGGGAATCTTAGCCAAAAGATAATTCATGGCATTATCTTTCAAAATACCGGTAGGAATTCCATGCGCATCTTTAACAATTTCGCCACCTTCTATAGCTGGAGTATGCTCATCTATGCCGGCAATTTTTAAGGCTAAAGAATTTGCCAAAACCATATGACCATCTAGTCTATATAGAACTACTGGGTTTTCTGAAGTAAATACATCAATCCATTCTTTTTTAGGTAATTCTCCTCCCCAAAGGGTATGATCCCAGTTGCCTTCTAAGACCCAAGCACCAGGCGCTAAAGTTTTGGTATAATCTGCGATACGTTTTACAAATTCTTGTTGGGTAGTTGCATCTCTGAGTTCTACACTCAATAAGGCGTTACCGCCCATCATTAAATGTACATGGGCATCAATAAAACCAGGCATAATAAATTTACCTGTCATATCTTTTACTACTGTATGCTCTCCTTTA
This sequence comes from Cellulophaga sp. HaHa_2_95, assembly GCF_019278565.1. The sequence goes on from NZ_CP058988.1 coordinate 3,824,411, forward strand.
TATTTTTGAAGGTCGGCTATAGTGCCTAAGGCTAGAATTGTGTCGGCTTTAATTGCCATTGCCTGCGCAGAAGATTGTGCGCTATTACCGGTCCAAATAACAGCATTCTCTACTATTAAATCCGCTTTAGGTAGAGTACTCGTACAAGAGACACATGCCAAAAACAATCCTAGTAGTGTACTAAATATCTTAAATTGTTTTGGCATATACTCCTCACTTTAAAATTTAAAATGGAACATCACTATCATCAAAATCTGGCGGTGTTTCATTCATAGAGCTACCAAAGGCTTGATCTGCATTTGGAAGGCTTTTTGTGGCAAATGGATTTTCTTCTCCATCATTCATTTTGGATTGAAACTCAAAAGGAGAATCAAAATCATCCAGGTTATCAAATTTACCTTGATTACCGATAAACTTCAAACGTATATTCTCTAAACCACCATTCCTGTGTTTAGCTACAATAAACTCCCCTTGACCTGCAGTCGGTGAACGTTCATCATCATCCCATTCATCAATCTTATAGTACTCTGGTCTATAAATAAACGACACAATATCCGCATCCTGTTCAATTGCTCCAGATTCCCTAAGGTCAGAAAGTAACGGTCGTTTAGTACCCCCTCTTGTTTCTACCGCACGCGAAAGCTGCGATAGTGCAATTACAGGTACACTTAATTCTTTTGCTAATGCTTTTAAGTTACGCGAAATAGTAGAGATCTCCTGTTCACGGTTACCACCACCCTTTTGGCTTCCCCCAGCAGTCATTAGTTGCAAGTAATCTATCATGATCATTCGGATACCATGTTGGGATGCCAAACGTCTTGCCTTTGCCCTTAAGTCGAAGATAGAAAGCGACGGTGTATCATCTATAAACAAAGGTGCTTTTTCAAGCGTTTTTACTTTTACATTTAATTGCTCCCATTCATGCTTCTCTAATTTACCGGTACGTAATTTTTCTGATGACAAACCTGTCTCAGAAGAAATTAAACGAGTAATTAACTGTACAGAAGACATCTCCAGAGAGAAGAACGCTACAGGAATATTAGAATTAACAGCCATGTTTCTTGCCATAGACAAGGTCAAAGCCGTTTTACCCATACCTGGACGAGCTGCGATAATAATTAAATCACTTGGCTGCCATCCAGACGTTAACTTATCTACTTTATCAAAACCAGAAGGCACACCACTTAGCCCTTCTTTATTGGCTATTTCTTCAATTCTTTTTTTCGCCTGAATAACTAAGTTCTGAGCTGTTTCTGCAGAACGTTTTAAATTTCCTTGGGTAACGTCATACAATCTAGATTCTGCTGTATCTAATAGATCAAATACATCAGTACTTTCATCATAAGCCTCTTGAATAATCTCATTAGAGATTTTAATAAGACTACGTTGAATATATTTTTGTAGAATAATACGGGCATGAAACTCAATATGCGCTGATGAAGCTACTTTTTGAGTTAATTTAATTAAGTAAAAATCACCACCGACTGATTCTAATTTACCATCTTTCTTCAATTGGGAAGAAACGGTTAATAAATCGACTGGTTCTGAGGTTTCAAACAACTTAAAGATAGCCTCATAAATAGATTTATGGGCTTCTTTATAAAAAACATCTGGGTGAAGAATATCAATAACCTCATCAATACCCTTCTTATCTATCATCATTGCCCCAATCACAACTTCCTCTAAATCAACCGCTTGAGGCGGAATCTTCCCACGCTCTAAGCTAATTAAGTTAGACTTATCTACTTTGTGACCTACTATCGGACTCGGTTTCTCCATAATTACGAAAGTATGTAATTAACCTTAGGTTAACTTTAAAATTGAATTTAGGATGTCAACAGTTCATTAACAATTTGTATGTTAATAAGTTACGTTTTTGTGTTGACAACAAAAAAAATCTGAAGAATTATTTCTTCAGATTTTATTATCCTAGGATAAAACAGGAATTAACCATTAAATACACCCATGTTGGCGTACTTGTCCATCCTTTTATTTATTAAATCTTTTGGTGATAACTTTTTCAGATCTTCAAAATGTGTTAAAATTTTGTTTTTTACGATTTCAAAAGTTTTGTCTCTATAACTGTGTGCACCACCTACTGGTTCTCTTACGATTTCGTCGATTATTTTCAATTTCTTCATATCTGTAGCCGTTAGTTTTAACGCTTCTGCTGCAATTTCTTTGTATTCCCAGCTTCTCCATAGAATAGAGGAACAAGATTCTGGAGAGATTACAGAATACCAGGTATTCTCTAACATCAACACTTTATCTCCAACACCTATACCTAAAGCACCACCTGAGGCACCTTCACCAATGATTACCACAATAATTGGCACTTTTAAACGCGTCATCTCTAAAATGTTACGAGCAATTGCTTCTCCTTGTCCACGTTCTTCTGCTTCAATACCAGGATAAGCACCTGGTGTATCTATAAAACATACTACAGGAACGTTAAATTTCTCTGCAGATTTCATTAGACGTAATGCTTTACGGTAACCTTCTGGATTAGCCATACCAAAATTACGGTATTGACGTGTTTTGGTATTATATCCTTTTTGTTGCCCAACAAACATAAAACTTTGATCGCCAATTTTACCAAGGCCACCAATCATTGCTTTATCATCCTTTACATTCCGGTCTCCATGAAGTTCCAAAAAGGTCTCTCCGCAGATGGCGTTGATATAATCAAGTGTATACGGTCTGTTTGGGTGTCTTGACAATTGTACACGTTGCCAAGCTGTTAGATTTTTATATATATCCTTACGGGTTTCAAGAAGTTTTTTCTCTATTTGCTTACAAGTCTCTGTAACATCTACATCACTCTCTTCACCAATAATCATGCACTTATCTAATTGTTCTTCTAGTTCTTTTATGGGAAGTTCAAAATCTAAATATTCCATGAGTATTTCCTGTTTAAATTATAATAGTTGACAAATATAAAACATTAAATAGGTATGCCTAACTCCTATTTCGTTTTTTTAATTTTCCTTTATTCTTTATTAAGCCGTTTGCTACTACTGTGCTTAAAATCAGTAATGCTCCAAAATAAAATAGCGGATTCATTTTCTCACTCTCTCCTAAAAATACAAAGGCTAGTAGAATTCCATATACAGGCTCTAAGTTTACGGTAAGCATTACGGTATAAGGCGTTAGCACTTTCATAACACGTACAGATGCTATAAATGCGTATGCGGTACATATAGAAGCTAAAATAAAAAGATAGATCCAATCATTTTTAGAAACCTGAAAAAAGCTAGCATCAAAATCGCCACGAACAGCTAAATAAACTGTAATAAATAAGACTCCTGCACCAAGTTCATAGAAAGAGATAATACTGGGTCTGTGCGACTGGATGAGTTTACCATTTGCTATAGAAAAGATAGCGGCTAATAAAGCAGAGATTAAGGCTAAAATAATTCCTTCTACATATTGTGTTTCTACATTAAAAATAATGTACAAGCCAATCACGACCACAATACCAAATACGATCTCATACCAGATCATCTTCCGTTTGTAAATAAAAGGCTCTATGATTGCCGTGAATAATGCCCCTGTAGATAAGGTGGCTAAGGCAATAGATACATTAGAGACTTTTATCGCTTTAAAAAATGTAAGCCAGTGTAATGCTATCACTATCCCAACAACAGCCATTTTAGCCATTTGTTTTGGTGCAATCTTTAAAGAAAACCTATTTATAGCAATAAATACCGCTATAAGCACTACAGCGATTCCCATTCGATACCACACCAGCGGTAAAGCGTCTATCGTAATTAACTTCCCGAGCACTGCCGTAAACCCCCAAATAAAAATAATAAAATGTAAATGAAGGTAATTTTTAAGCCTTTCTGTCATTAGAGTACCAGCGTAATAGAGAGGTGATTATTTTACGAAACTATCTTTTGGCTTTTTGCAATAAATAGAATGCTAAAAATCCAAATAAAACATTTGGCACAATTACGGCTAACAATGGAGAAAAGCCCGATTGTTCTGCTAAGGTACCAAATACACGATCAAAAAATATATACACAAAGGCTACCAAAATACCAAAAGCCAAGTTTACCCCCATACCTCCTCTACGTTTCTGAGAAGATACTGCTACTGCAATAAGTGTAAGTATAAAAGCGGTTACTGGTAACGCCCAACGTTTGTATTTTACTAAAATATATGTATTAATATTAGATGCTCCTTTATTTTTTTGCACCTCTATAAATTCGTTTAATTCAAATAAATTTTTAGTCTCTGCCACGTATGATACGGGCGTCAGATCATTTATTTTAAATGGAAATATGGTATCTAGTCTTCTTTTAGTTTCCAATATTTCTGTATCTCCCTTTAGGGTTCTTTTTACGTAAGACGTTAATCTATAGGTAGAATCTGCCGGAATCCATCTAATATTAGCAGCAGATAATTTATATTCTAATACATTATCATCACTAAAGTGCTCCATAGAAAAATTATAGCCTATATCTCTAGCAGGATCAAACCTACTTACATAGATAAAATCATTAGCATTCAATTGATTAAAAATATTCTCTGTGACCCGGTCTTGTTTTCCTTTCTTTAGGTATTTAAACTTAAACTCATTAAACCCTTTACTAGCATTTGGCACAATGAACATCCCCATTAACAACATGAAAATAGCCACAATTACCGCTCCTATGATATAAGGTCTAAGAAAACGCCCGTAGGATATACCAGAACTTAGCATTGCTACAATCTCTGTATTACTGGCTAGTTTAGAGGTAAAGAAAATTACGGAAAGAAAGAGGAAAATTGGTAATAACATACTCCCTATATAGATAGAGAAATTACCCAAATACATTAGTATTTCGTCTACGGGCGCATCGTTATCTTGCATTTTATTAAACTGCTCCGATAAGTGCACCATTATTCCAATAGGAATAAATAAAAGTAACATTACTGAAAATGTCACTAAATAACGTTTTAATATGTATCTATCTAAAATGGTCAAGGTTACAGTCTTTTATCCATTTGTTTTACCATCTTGTTTTTCCATTCTGTAAAATCTCCTGCTAAGATATGCTTTCTTGCCTCACGAGTTAACCATAAGTAAAACCCTAAATTATGAATGGTTGCAATTTGCTTTCCTAAATACTCATTTGCTGCAAATAGATGACGTAGGTACGCCTTGGAATATTCTGTATCTACAAAGGTTATAGCCATATCATCAATCGCGGAAAAATCATCCTCCCATTTTTTATTTTTGATATTTATGGTTCCATGTGCTGTAAAAAGCATTCCGTTTCTTGCATTACGTGTTGGCATCACACAATCAAACATATCAATACCTAAAGCAATATTCTCCAATATATTTATGGGGGTACCTACTCCCATCAAATATCTTGGCTTATCTTCTGGCAAAATTTCGCAAACCACCTCTGTCATTGCATACATTTCATCTGCTGGCTCCCCCACAGATAAACCTCCAATAGCATTACCTTCTGCCCCCACTCCTGCAATATATTCTGCAGATTGACGTCTTAAATCTTTATAAGTTGACCCTTGAACGATTGGAAAGAATGATTGACTATAATCATACTTATAAGGAAGCGTCTCTAAATGTTTGATACAACGCTCTAACCAACGGTGTGTCATATGCATTGAACGCTGGGCGTACTTATAATCACAAGGATAAGGTGTGCACTCATCAAAAGCCATGATAATATCTGCTCCAATAACACGCTGAATTTCCATTACACTCTCCGGAGTAAAGGTATGATAAGAGCCGTCTATATGCGATTTAAACTTTACACCTTCTTCCTTAATTTTTCTGTTTTCAGATAAAGAATAGACTTGGTACCCACCACTATCGGTTAGAATATTTCTATCCCACCCCATAAATTTATGAAGGCCACCAGCCTTTTCTAAAATCTGAGTTTTAGGACGCAAGTATAAATGATACGTGTTCCCTAAGATGATATCGGGATTAATTTCTTCTTTAAGCTCTTTCTGGTGCACTCCTTTTACAGAGGCAACCGTACCAACAGGCATAAAAATTGGCGTTTCAATTTTTCCATGATCAGTGATCATTTCTCCTGCTCTAGCTTTACTATGTGGGTCTGTATGCTTTAGTGTAAATTTCAAATCGTCTATTAAATTAGCGCAAATATAGTTAACTCGTCAAGGAAATTACTTAAGAAAAAAATAAAGTTGAAATTATTGAATGTAAAACCAGTACTAAGGCTAATCGCTTCTTTGAAAATTTTAACAAGGTCTTATAAATTGAAAAACAATAATCTTCTCTGCTTCTCGTTGAAGGTGGTGAGAACAAACATGAATTGGTATTATTATTGATATCATTCTTGTTTTAAAACTATAGAAAACATGAAGAAAACAATTTTAACAGCAGTGCTTGCTTTACTAAGTGGTTTAGCAATGGCACAAACAGAGCCTGGCTTTGGAATTAAAGCAGGTCTAAACTATGGCGCCAATGGTGATTATTTTGATTCTGCAGAAGATGCATACAAGAGTCCAGACGGCAATGTTGGATACCATGTGGGTGTTTTTGGAAAATTTGGAGAGCAAATTTACTTTAGACCAGAATTAGTCTATACCAAAACAAAGTCTGATTATGAAAATAATAGTTTGGACATGTCTAAATTAGATGCACCACTATTAATAGGTTTCAATGTTATTGGCCCCTTGACCGTATTTGCAGGACCATCATTACAGTACATACTAGATACAGATTATGACGGCATTACCTTTGGTGATGTTAAGAATGATTTCACTGTAGGTCTTAACATAGGAGCTGGAGTTAATCTTGGTAAGTTGGGTATTGATTTACGCTACGAACGAGGTTTTTCTGAAAATGAAATAACTGCTATTAACAATAATAACCTATTAAGTGTAGATAGAATAGATACGAGACCAGATCAATTAATTCTGAGTTTATCTTTAAAGATCTAATACTCCTGACGAATTAAAAACGCATAAAAAAACCTGAAAGCTACACGTAGTTTTCAGGTTTTTTAAATTTAAGCTATTTACGCTTATTTGGTATCTGGATCTAAGTGATCTGGAATACCGTCATTATCTGTATCTCTGAAAACAACTTCTCCGTTCACAATATCTATCTCTTCACTGGTTGGTGTATTATCACCATCATCATCTGCATCTAAATAATTAGGAATAAACGTAAAAACGTCTGCTTCATCTTCTTCATCGGTGTTATCATTATTTAATCTACCATTTCCATCTACATCTTCTAAATAAGAAGGAATACCATCATTATCGTGATCGGCTTGATTGACTGTAAATAAGTCAATTTTAAATACTATAGGAGAGTATGCTGGTATATTAGTTTGAGATGCTGCATAGTACCCCAGTGCTGAAGGCATAAAAATAGCTCCAATACCATAATCTTCAATTTTCACGGTACCATCTTCATTAACGCTTCCAGGTCCTCCACCTTTAAATTGCGTGATCCCTTGAGCAAAGCCAGTTACTAAAGAAGGCAAGCTAAACCATATTGGAGCTGCTGAAGAATCAAAAATAGTACCATCCAATAATTCTCCTTGATATCGTACAAAGGTAGAATCTGCAAATGTTGTTGCTGCACCAATACCTTCTCTTGCAACTAAATAATATAATTTATGATCAATTTCTTCATCACTATCTGTAATTCCAACATTTTCAGACGTTACTTTAACCGTTTTAAATCCGAAACCTTCACTGTTTAATAATGATATTTTATCACTATTAACTCCTGATATCGTATCAAATACAATTTGATAATCAAAATCTTCTGCAGGATTTTCAAAATCTTCATAGTTGTAAAAGTGTGTCGAAAAATAGGCCTGAAGCGCAGACTCATCATCTACAATTGTTTCACTAAGGTCTGTTGGAGGAACAATTACAACATCATCATCTTTCTTACAAGAAATAAAAACTAAGGTAATTGCTAAAAAATAAAATATACTTTTGATATTCATCCATCTAATATTAAGTGTCGCAAGATACAATTTTCCCCTATTTTTGTAGAAAAGATTAAGAAAGAATTATAACTGATTATGCGTATAGATAAATACCTATGGTGTATTAGATATTTTAAAACCAGAAATATTGGTACAGAAGCCTGTAAAAAGGGTCATGTAAAACTAAATGGCGCTGCCGCAAAACCTTCTAAAGAAGTGCTGCCGATGGATAAAATAATTGTCCGTAAAAATCAAATTAATTATGAGTTGACGGTTTTAGATGTCCCACCAAATAGAGTGGGTGCAAAATTAGTAGATCTATACCGTAAAGATACCACCCCTGCTTCTGCTTTTGAGAATAATGAGCTTTTACAATATTCTAAGGATTATTATAGAAAGAAAGGAATGGGGAGACCTACCAAAAAAGACAGAAGAGATATTGAGGACTATATAGATGATTCTTCTGAAACCAAAAATAATGAAGAATAAAAAAGCGTTTCTTTATCTTTGATATGAAAATTTAAGCCGCATGCAACACCAGATTTTATCTCATAAGGAGATACAGTACAAAATTAATAGAATTGCTTATCAAATCTATGAAGCTAATGTAGATGAAAAAGAAATTATCATTGCAGGAATAGAAGGTGGTGGATTAAATTTTGCCAAAAAGATTGTAAAAGTTCTAAAAGAGATTACCACTGCAGAAATAAGCATATGCAAAGTAAGCATGGATAAAAAAAATCCTTTACAGTCGGGAGTTACTACCGCCATAAAGGAAGAAGATTATGCTAATAAGTCTGTTGTCTTAGTAGATGACGTTTTAAATTCTGGCACCACCCTAATATATGGTGTCCATCATTTCTTGCGGGTACCCTTAAAACAATTAAAAACTGCGGTGCTAGTTAACAGAAACCATAAAAAGTATCCTGTTAAGGCAGATTATAAAGGAATATCTTTATCTACCTCTTTACATGAGCAAATACAAGTAGAATTTAAAACGAATAACGACCGCGTTTACCTACTTTAGGCTCTCTAAAATTTCATTTACAATTTCATCAGGCATTTTAGTATCGCAAATAATGGTGGTATTCGCTTGTAGGTAAAAGTTATTTCTTTCAAATAAATGCTTCCCTATAAATTCTGGTAAATCATTTTCTGCGATGTTTTGAATCAAAGGCCTGCTTTCTTTTTCATTTATTAGACGTTTTACTAGACTAGGAATTGATAATTTCAGGTAAAAATCATGTTTTGTATGCTTTTGAATTAAGGCTAAATTATTCGCATAACAAGGAGTTCCTCCTCCCGTAGATAAAATAAATGATTTTTTTTCTTCCATTAATTCCTGGACGTATGTATGCTCCATTTTTCTAAAAAAGATCTCTCCACGGTCCTTAAAAATATCAGAAACACTTAGATTTAATTTAGATTCTATGTACTCATCTAAGTCTATGAAATTGATATTCAATTTTTTAGAAAGTAATTTTCCTATGGTAGTTTTTCCACTTCCCATGTAACCTATAAGGACTATTTTCATTTTCTTATTTTGTGTAAAATTGAACCAAAATAAAGTGATTTCAAAAAAAAATATTTTTTTTTCAAAATAGGCTTGGATATGTGACTAAAGGTTGTATATTTGCACCCGCAAACAGGGAATATTTCTCTATAGCAAATTACTGAAATAATGACCTGGTAGCTCAGTTGGTAGAGCATCTCCCTTTTAAGGAGAGGGTCCTGGGTTCGAGCCCCAGCCCGGTCACAGAAAAGCCTTTTGAATCATAGATTCGAAAGGCTTTTTGCATATATAGCATCTTCCGTATCGTTTAATCTTTTCTAAATATATTAGGCCTTTTCTTGCTAGGATATGTGACTAAAGGTTGTATATTTGCACCCGCAAACAGAGAATATTTCTCTATAGCGAATCATTGAAATAATGACCTGGTAGCTCAGTTGGTAGAGCATCTCCCTTTTAAGGAGAGGGTCCTGGGTTCGAGCCCCAGCCCGGTCACAGAAAAGCCTTTTGAATCATAGATTCAAAAGGCTTTTTGTATTTAGAACACTTCACTAAATTTTTATTATTTAACAAATGCAACACGTCTTTTGTTGTGACATAAAGCACTAGCACCGATTGAATGTACACGTAGACCGCATTCAATTCTCACAGACCCATTTTAAGTGGGTGTGGCCCATTAATTTCTTTCGTTTAAGCTCCAATCATATTCCTTATAATCGATTGCAGCCTCGGAACCAATTTCTATTTCAGTAAACGGATTGATGTATGAACTAAGTTCGCCGTCTGAAAAATCACTTTTATACCATTTAAAAATTCGTGATAAGTTTAGCTCATCCTGTGTAATTGTATTATCATCTGAATTGATGAAACCAAAAGCTGCTGCTTCTAATTGTTCTTCTAATTTTTCTGGAGTATAGGCTTGATTAAACAACTTTGGACAGGAAGCCGAAGCGCAATTGATTGCAAAATGTATACGTGGTTCATTCATTTTTCTAAGAATACTGTGCTCCAAAGCACCCAGCGAAAGCTGCTGATCCCCAATCTTCACAAAATCTGTTGTCCAAGGACCGTCTATGTCTTTAATACTTTTAAGCGGGTAGTTTCTTACGATTAGAGCTACTGTATGAGCATTATATAGATTAATATAGTAAGCCAATAGCCCTTGGACCGGCCAGTCTTTAGTTGGAACTCGCTTTGATAACAGGTCTAAATATCCTTCTAACAAATTTCTATCTTCTATAAAACCTTTATAATCTACATGGCCATTGTCATCTACATACTCCTTAAGTAAGGCATTCCATTGTGAGTGGTCTAATCTATTCTTAGAACTGTAATAATCTATTCCCAAATTCCCATTTGCTTGATTCGTCGGTAAACCCTTCCCATTAAGACCAGCCATAGAGAGTAATCCGTACCTATTGTTTACATAAACTACCCCTATCAAAAGGGCAACAACACTTATAATAATTGTTTTCTTCATAGTCTTATATCTTTTAAATTTATTTGCTTTGAGTAAACTCAGAATATGTTCTTAGTAAAAGAGACGAATAAATTATACAACCTGACAAATTGAATTGATTTTTTTAAAGTTTAGAAAAAAAAGAAACCGATCTTAACCTATTGATAATTAGTTTTATGAATACTACTTCCTTCAAGTTTAGAGATTAACGTTCCTATCAGAAAGAACTTCAAAAAATTTCACTATTTCTTTGTCAGTTACCTATTTTTATACGTCTACCTAAACAGCTAACTTCAAAACAATAAAAATTATGAAATCTAAAATCACAGAATCCCTGGTTGCTGGAATTGCCGCAACTGTAGTTATGACTATCATAATGATGATTGCCCCTATGATTGGCCTGGCAAAAATGAATCCACCTGAAATGGTTTCTGGCATGATGGGAATGCCCATCGCAGTAGGTTGGATAATGCATTTTATGATCGGAATCGTTTTTGCTGCTTCCTATGTTTTCTTTTTTAGTTCTAAATTACCTATTGAAAGCAAGGTTTTAAAAGGGATCGTTTTTGGAATTATCATTGCTATTTTAGCAAAAATTGGTATGACGATTATGGGGACAATAGCCGGTGGCGCTACTCCAAGACCTGAAGGCGCAATGATCCCCATGATTATGGCTTTACTTTTAGGCCATATCGTTTTCGGGATTGTTGTTGCATTTATTGCAAAGACACCAAAGATTGCCTAATTAAATAGCTTTATAAAGCTTCTAAATTATAATATTAAAAAGGGGATAGAATCAACCAATGATTCTATCCCCTTTTTTAATGCTGTTTTTAAAATAAATCTATACTATTGCACTCGTGTCCAATATTGTGTTCTTCCTAATAAAGAAAAACCAATAAAGCCACGCACTTTTAATTTATTTGTTTCTTCTAACGTGATATAACATTTATAGACTTTTCCAGATTCTGGATCCAAAATTGTTCCGTCTTCCCATTCGTCATCATCTTTCTCTAGGTCTTTAATAATTACCATACCCAAAATAGGTTTATCCTTATTGGCACCCGTACAAGCTTCACAAAGACGGTCTTGCCTTGACTTGTCTGTTATTTCTATAATTTTACCAAATACTTTTCCATTATCTGAATAAATTTCTACCACAGACCTAACCTTGCCAGTTTCATCATCAATAGTTTGCCATTTACCAGTAACACTTTGTGCGTGAATACCAATGGTAATTAGTAAAAAAATAGAAGTTAAAATATATTTCATAAGTGTATTTTTAAAATAAAAATACAGAAAGGATATGGAAATGCCTCATGAACACATGAAATTTTTTCAAAGCCACTGTTCACAAAAATTTTCTCAACAAAATAAAAAAAAGATAACACCTTATGAATGAGTAGATCAGAGTACTTCTATTATTATAAATAAAAAAAGGTGCTTAGAAAATTCTAAACACCTTTTTCACTACTCAACTAACTAATTACTAGGGTCTAATTTCAACTTCTGCAACGCTGATATTATCCATGTAAAATTTTAAAGTTTGACCATTGCCAACATTATAACCGCGAATAACAAAATTTACATCTTCGTCTGCTCCTGGCGTAATAAAGGCCGAAGTGTACACCCATTCATTCACAGGAAAATCTTCTGTAAAAAATGTAGTTGCTGCTTCAAAACCAAAGCTTCTAGGGTAAAATCTTAAATCTGACACAAAGTTACCACTGGTTGGGTAAGGAGCTGTAAAGAAAGGGCCATCAATATAAATCCACAGCCCTACTTCATATGTGGTTCCTGCTACCAAAGAAACTATTGCATTTTCACCAAGCATATCTGTATGGCTAATAACCATACCACCTTCAGGTCTAAATTCTACATAAGCACTTCTACTCCCATCTTGACTTACAACAGAGGATAAACTAAAGTCATACTCACCCCAGTTTCCACCCCAAAATTGATAAGGCCAATTGGTATTGGTTGTATTCTCAAAACTATAATCATAATTGCTATTCTCTAACATATTTACGGTATTGAATACAAGTGCCTCATCTGTAAAAGATGTGGCCGCTACAGCATCTAGAGTGCTTAATTCGCCCGCCGTATAAGAAACCATGACCTTATCATTATTATACACTCTTTCTCCTTCTAATTCCAATAAAAGAATATTTTCATCTACAGGATCTGTTGTGATTGATGCAATTTGTGGAGAAATTATAGTTCCGCCTGCTGTTTCAATTGAAATAGAAAAATCTGTTTTAGCTGCAGTTGCTGCATCCATATCTCTACTAAATTCCAAAGCCACTTTACCCTCTTTATCAGAGACCGCGTCTAAAATAACAGGATCGGTAGACGGGATTACTTTTATAAAGTTTTTAATTGAAATGGTATCTCCGCCAAAAGGTCTACTTCTTGAAGCAATAAATTCTAAATCGTGAATACCTACCTTACTATACCTTACATCTGCATCTCCCTCTGGATTTTGCAATGTGTTTGGCTTAGCATTAGGTAAGTTCCAAATAAAATTAATTGGATCACCTTCTGCGGTATAGCTCAATCTAATATAATTACTTGCTGTAATTACATTTTCTGCATTATCTACTAATGATAATTCTGCTCCTAAAGAGCCATCAGCATTGATATAATTTGCCTGAATCTGTGCCGTTACATCTCCTAAAACCGTTACTACAATAGTCGTGTCTAATTCCGTAGCCCCACTAGGTGTTGTACGCTCATCCGCATAGGCTTCGTTTTCAAATGTTTGTTTCAGCGTTACATTATGTACCCCTACTTTACTAAATGTAGCTTTCACTACAGCTTCAGAAGAAGTAGATACATCTGCAACACCTTCAGGAAACATCCAAGTACGAGATACAACACCCGATGAAATATCACCGAAATCTATATGCCCACCTACATTAATCTTATTTTCGAAATTCATTTCTGAAGTTACAATAGCCCTATGGCTAGCTTCAGTAAGCTTTACCTCATCTTCTTCTGTACAGGCATACAATGCTAGCAATGAAACAATGGCAAAGCCAAATAATTTTATTTTTTTCATAATAGTATATTATAAATTATCATTAGTCTGTACTTCCTGAGTTGGTATCGGGAAATAATTATGCTTTGCTGGGTTATAATTTGCCGCAGCTAAAACAAAGTCGGGACGTATTCTTTCAATTATATATAAAGGAGCTACTCCGCCATCACTTACTTTAAGTTCTGATTCTTTATTTGCTTCTCTCCAAATTTCATCTGCTCTTAAATCATCAAAAACTTCTTGAACAATACCCCAACGCACTAAATCTTTCCATCTATGACCTTCAAAACATAATTCTATAGGACGCTCCACACGTTGCAAATGTTTCATAACCGTTTCTGATGAAGCCGCTACCATTGGAAAATCTCCATGCACTTGCTTGCTTACATGTAATTGCGGAAACATACCTGCATTATCGGCCATATATTGGCGAAGTGTAACCACACCTGCTCTACTTCTTACCATATCGATATAATCAATGGCGGTTTCATAATCATTGTTAGCTTCTATAACCGATTCTGCATACATCAATAAAACGTCAGCATATCTAATATGTCTGAAATTAATACCTGATCTACTCTGCGCAGGTTCTGATTCTAAATGATACCAGTTTGAATGTTTTTTCACGTAAGCACTCTGTCCGAAGGCAAAACCACGAATAGCAGAATATTCTTGTTGATAGTATAAGCCTTCTCCATTTCTGGTAGCGATGGTAGCGGTCATTCTTTTAGACTCACTATTACCGTCATTTATGGCATTGGCTGGATCTACTTGATCATTAACCAACATTTCATGTAAATTATAACTAGGTAATATGGTATTGAACCCTCCATAATTTAATTGACCAACGGCAGTAGCCATGGTTGAAGACTCTGCTCCTGTTTCATTAGAGTTATCATCTACAACAGCTCCAGGAACTCCAGGGCTTAAATCAAACGAATAGTTTACTTCAAAAATAGATTCTGAGTTAAACTCGTTTTCATGCTGAAAATTATCAGAAATATTTGCGGTTAAGCCATACACGTTGGATTGGATCACATCATTAAATTCTGATGCCGCCTTAGAAAAATCTTTATCAAATAAATATGCTTTCCCCAAAAGGCTTTTTGCCGCTCCCCATGTTGCTCTACCTATATTCTTGGCATCCCAAGTTTGGGGTAAATTATCTTTTGCAAAAATTAGATCTGGAAAAATTACAGCGCTATTAACTTCTGCAATAGAAGAAAATGGTTTAGATAATTCTTCTTTTGTTTCTGCTACACTCGTGTGAATTACAGCTCCTCCATAATTATGAGCTAATTGAAAATAAAAGAAAGCTCTTAAAAATTTTGCCTGTGCTTCTATTTGCAATTTAGCATCCTCACTAAAAATGGCACTATCGGCATTTTGGATATTTTGAATTACTTGATTGGCTCTAAAAACACCTACATACAATTGGTCCCATTTATCGGTTACGTGATACGTACCATCATTATACGTCAAATTTCTAAAAGCTGCAGGTCTATACCAAGATTCTGTTCCTGCTATATCTCCTAAAATCATTTCATACTGCAATTCTCCACCACTTATATCTTGAAATTGCAATGCACCATATACTGAGGTAAGTGCACTAGTATATTGCTGCTCTGATTCCCAAAAGGTATCTGGCGTTATTGCATTAGGATTTATCTCTTCTAAGAAAGAATCCTCGTTACATCCAAATAGCAATAGGCTGCCTATAAGGATGATGTATATTTTATATTTAATTATTTTCATATTTCTAGCTTTAAAAACTTAATTGAACACCTAACATAAATTGTCTTGTAACAGGGTAGTTACCTCTATCTACACCTCTTGTAAAAATACCATCTCCTCCAACTTCAGGATCGTATCCGGTATAATCTGTAAATGTAAATGGGTTTACGGAAGTTAAATACAACCTTACTTTTTCAATACCTGAGGTCTCTGTAATGCCAGGAATAGTATAGCCCAGTGTTAGTGTTCTAATTCTAAAATAAGTACCATCTTCCAAGAAATAATCAGACCTAGCTCTTACATTATTATGAAAGGCATTTTGTCTATCTGTTGGAATATCTGAATCTGGATTTTGAGGGGTCCACATAGAATATAAATCTTTGTGTCTACCACCACCATAAGCGTATAATTTTGCTCCGTTATAGATTTCTGCGCCATAAGAGAAATAGGTTTGCGCATAAAAATCAAAACCTTTATATTCTAAATTCAGGTTTAAACCTGCTTCAAAATCTGCTTGCCCAGAACCCGAATAAACTCGGTCATTATCATCAATTTTACCATCTGCTTGATCTGCAATACCATCGTTATCAGAATCTACCGTTAATTGATCAATCATCATTAAATCTCCCAATTGAGCACCACCATCAATAAGCTTGTAGGTATCTAATTGTTCTTGTGTTTTAATCACACCATCATTCTGCACTAAGAAAAAAGCACCTGCTTCGTATCCTTCTGCTAAAAATGTCGTATAATCAACATTAGTTCCCTGAGATACAATTGGCCTACCATTGGCATACCCACGTTCTACTCCGTTTAAATCTAATACCTCATTCTTATTTTTAGTAAATGTTCCTGAGATCGTGTATTTAAAATCGTCTCCAATTCTGTCTTTATAACTTGCTGCTATTTCAAGACCTTTATTCACCATGTTCCCCGCATTTACGGTTCTAACACTATAAATACTTGCAGCCCTTGGTTGGTAGGTACCAGAAGAGGCTGGTAACCTTTCTTGCAATAACATATCTTCCTTATTGTTCTCATAAACATCTGCAGTTATGCTTAGCTTATTTTGGAACATACTTAAATCAATACCAATGTTTTTAGAGATTGTAGTTTCCCATTTTAAATCACTATTAGCATACCTACGTTGCACATTTCCAAAACCTAGTTCTTCATTAGGACCAAATGGATAATTAACACCAGATTCTATAATAGGAATGGCTGAGTATGCCGCTCCTGTATTTTGATTTCCTAATTCTGCCCAACTAGCCCTAATTTTTAAAGAATTAACGCTGGTGATGTTTTTAAAAAAATTCTCTTCGCTTATATTCCAACCAATAGAAACACTCGGGAAAGATCCATATCTGTTATCTTTTGTAAAATTCGAAGAACCATCATATCTGATACTAGCAGAAAACAAATACTTTTCGTCAAAGTTGTATTGCAATCTAGCTAGTTTCCCGGCGAGAGTACTATTTACATTAATACTACTTGGTTTAATGCCTTCTGCACCAGAACCCAAAGTTTGTAAATCATTACTTGCATCTTCACTATAAATTACACCAACCCCTAATGCTCTTGAATTAAACTCTTCATAAGAGATTACTCCTGTAAAGTTGAAATTGTGCTTGTTAAGGCTCTTATCATAGGTTACAATATTTTCTATCGTTTCTCTTTTAGAAAACGTATAATCTTCATTCAAAGAAGCTTGTACATTAGAGGCAGTAGCGTTAAGTACTCCTTCATTCGTAAATGCCAAATATTGTGGTTTGAAAAATTTTCTGAAGTAGTTATAACTATTTCTCCCTAAGTTAATTTTATACTTTAACCCATCAATAATTTCATACTCTAAGCTTAAGGCTATGTTGTCAGACTTTACCTCTCGTTCATCTACATTATCTAATTGGCGTGATAGAAAGCTAAAAAGTATATCATTATCAACATCCAACTCTACAGAATTTTGTCCTACAGAAGGAATATCCTTTAAAGGTTTGTTCCACGGTGCTTGTGCTATAGCATATTCATAAAGTGCAAAAGGCTCTTGATCTCTATTTTCAACAGAATATCCCATTGAAGCAAAAGCTTTAAATTTTCCTTTTGTGAACTGGCCTGTAAATCTATTTGTTAAACGATTGAAACCAGAATTAATCAAAACTCCTTCTTGCTTAAAGTAGTTGGTATTAAAGTTTAAAGTCAAATTTTCAACACCTCCAGATATATTTACATCTAAATTTTGAATAACAGCATTATCGTTCTGCACTTCTTCAACAAAATTAGAATCGTAGTCTAGAACATTTGCATTTAAGAAAAATGTTAATGGTTCTGTACCTAGTAATTCTGTTTTTTGTTCCAGTTCATATAATTGTTCTGTTGTATTCATTAAAGGAGTACCCGAAGTAATATTCTGTATCCCTGTATAGGTAGAGATATCTATTTTCATTTTACCCGCTTTTCCTTTTTTGGTCGTAATTAAAATAACACCATTAGATGCTCTCACCCCATAAACTGCTGCCGATGCACCATCTTTTAGAATATCAATTGATTCAATTTGCTCAGGCGCTATATTAGGGTTACCATCAAAAGGAATACCGTCTACAACATATAATGGACCTAAACCACCAGAACTAATAGAACCTAAACCCCTAATTTGTACGTTGGCAGATTCTCCTGGTCTACCACTTCCTGCCTGGATATTTACCCCTGCAACTTTTCCTTGTAGCGCCGTACCTAAATCTGAAGTTGCCGTTTTTACAATAGTCTCAGAACTAACATTGGCTACAGAACCCGTAATCTCTTTCTTTTTTTGTGTTCCATACCCTACGACTACCACTTCATTTAAGAGCTCTGTATCTTCAATTAATACTATTCTTACATTTGAGGAAGCTCCGACCGTCACTTTTTGTGTCTTAAAACCAATGGAAGAAAACACTAAAACCTCACCTTTAGATGCATTAATTGCAAAATTTCCGTCAAAATCTGCCACAGAACCTTCTTTAGTTCCCTGTTTAAGAATAGATACTCCTGGCACTGGAGTTCCTTGCTCATCTATTACCGTTCCCGTAATAGCACCTTGGGCGTAACCTTGCTGTACCACCAAGATCATTAATAGAGAGAATACTGAAAGTATTCGCCTCCATAGTTTGTCTTTTTTCTTCATAAATTTGTTTGAGTTAATTAGTATTAAACAAGTTTTGGTGAGTTATTTTTAATAAATTCTTATTTACAAATGGATATATTCAATAAACAATAAATTTATTGGCACTAAATTATCAATTTAATATAATTACCCACACTAAATAGACTCGACAAAAACTGAACAAAAGACAAAAAAATAAGCCATTTACCTGTGTTTTAAGTGAAACCAAACACAACTAGACAATTATATCTTAAACATTCAGAGGAAGAACACTGAAAATTTATTATACCCTTGAAAAACGAAAATTGCATGTAAAAAGCTACATTCCAATAGCATATGAGGCAGTTTTATCAGACTCAAAAACTAGCTATGAACTCGGTAAGATTATCATTCCGCTCTAGATTGAGTTTTTTTCTTAAGCGATAACGCGAAGTATGAACACTTTCTATAGAGATCCCTAATAAAGAAGACATTTCTTTGCTGGAAAAATTAAGCTTTACTAATGCACATAATTTCAGATCTGTCTGACTTAAAGAAGGGTAAGTATCTTTTAGGTTTTTATAAAAACTTTGGTTAATTGCCGTAAACCGAGCTTCAAACTCTTTCCAATTACTATTAGGACTCCCCTGTGCAGAACTAATAATTCTATTGATTGCAGGTACATCAAGGTTTTCCTTACTCTTTCCTATAGTATCCTTCATTTTCTTAATAAACTCTTCTTTCTCTATTAATTGCAATGCAGAAGAGGTTAGCTCATTATTTTTCAGTTCTAAGATTTCATTTGCTTTTTGCAGTTCAACCGCTCTCTTTTCTTCAAGAGACTTTTTCTCTAAGCTATGCTTGCGTCTAATATTCCTAATCAAAAGAAAACTTAAAATTAAAATTGAAAATATCACTACAACTAAAAGCCATGACTTTAGTGTCCAAAGCTTTTCTTCATTTTCTAAGTTGGCTATATGCTGCTCTTTTATAAGCTCTTTTTCTTTTTCTTTTTGAATTCTGTAGCGGTCATTAATTTCAAAAAGATGCTGATTGTTTTTACTTTGCCTACCGAAAATAGATTTATCCAATTGGCTTGCTGCCTCTAAATGAAGAAATGCACTTTTATAATCTTTTGCATTCTTACTTATTAACGCCAAAGCTTCCTGGTCCATTAATTTGTAGTTAGAGTGATTTGTGTGCTCTTCAGTCAGTGCCAATGAGGTTTTAAAATACTTTCTACTAGTGGTCATATCTCCCATCATATAGTAAACCTCCCCTAATAAATAATTTATAATAATAAGGTAAGATGGGTTTTCTTTTTCAAAAACAGCTTTGGCGTTATTCAACCGATTTATAGCCAAATCATACTCCATATCAATAGCATCTTGGTACCCTATTTCAGCATCTAAATAACTAGATTTTGTTTGAAATTTTTTCTGGATAATGACACTACTATCAATATACTTTCGTGCCATTATATTATTACCGTTGGTTCTAAACAAATTAATCAAGGAGAAATAATCAGTAAGTAGGTAATATTCTTTTAATTCGTCTTTAGCAATAAGTTCTCTTTTGAGCTGTATGGAATGATTAAAATATTTTATTGCTTCACTATCTCTTCTATAGAATAAATACAACCAACCTAGCGCTTGATAAATTTCTGCTCGTGCAAAATTATCGTTAATTTTTTCTGACAACAACAGGGCATCCCAGTACCCATCATAAGCATTTCCATAGTCTAAACTATGCGCATACAAATTAGATAATTCACATAAACTCTTAATTAAATGGGTTGTGTCTTTAGCACTCCTATTATAGGATATACTTTTCTTATACAAAACAATCGCACTATCTGTATCTGTATTCTTTAATAGTTCTGCTTTTTCAAAATATATATCAGACTTCGCACCTACTTGAGCGTTAAGTACAAAACTGAAACCATTTAAAACACTTAAAACTATCAGTGTTACAAAATAGCTTTTCTTCATTTTGAGGAGATAA
Source organism: Cellulophaga sp. HaHa_2_95 (assembly GCF_019278565.1). Next base: position 3,845,210 of record NZ_CP058988.1, read on the forward strand.
TTCATCATAATATACCTGCTGATCGAAATTTTAGATTCAAAAATTGATTGAATATATGCAATGTCTAGTTCAAATGTTTTTAAAACTAGCACAAATTAATGTCTGTTGAGTTTTTGTCTAGTTAGATGATATCTTTAAATCCTTTAATAGCTTGATATTTGTGTGATTATCAATGACACATCATTTATAAGTGTTTATTATGATATTATAATTTTAGCTCCACTATAATTATCAAATACCACTATTTAACAGAAATATGGCACGAGACATTACCTGTAAATTAAAGAGGTATTACAAATGTAAAAATCAGATTTAAAACTATAAAAGTAACAATAGTGTAGCACAGGTTAAAAGTTCATGTTTAGTTGGATAACCCCTTATAAAAATAAAGATCAATTAAAAAATAGCTAGTAATAACGCACATCAGACCTATGAAATACATCATCAGTTTTCTTGCCTTAATCTTAATCTTAGTTACAAGTTGCCAATCCAAAATTGCTCAAAATCATACGACAGATTTTAATTTTGATTGGGAGTTTAAATTAGAAGACACTGTATCCAATACCTACGATACAGCTTACAGAAAAATTAATTTACCTCATGATTGGAGCATTGAAACTCCATTAGACTCCGTAAAAGGAGAGGGTGCTACAGGCTATTTTTTAGGAGGTATTGGGCATTACAAAAAGGATTTCAATCTGAATCTAAATGACAACCAAGTGGCCTATCTTGTTTTTGACGGAGTATACAATAATGCCACAGTACATTTAAACAATCAGGAGCTAGGAAAGCATCCTTATGGCTATGCTCCTTTCTATTACGATATCACCAACACATTAAAAAATGAAACCAACACAGTAAATGTTACCGTAGATCGCACAAGATATGCGGATAGTAGATGGTATACAGGATCTGGAATTTACAGGAATGTAAATTTAATTACCAAAAATAAATTACATATTCCGGTCTGGGGAACCTTTATTACTACCCCTAATGCTACAAAAGAATCTGCCACCATACAGATTGAAACCAGTATTAAAAACAACTACGAGGAGTCAAAAGATATAACAGTTACCACTGAAATAATAGATGCAGATCAAACTAAAGTTGGCAGCCTAATATCTACTCTCGAGGTAGCAAAAATAAGCATTAAAAAAAATACCGCCGTGCTAACTATAGAACAACCAATGTTATGGGATATAGAACAACCTAATCTATATACAGCAGTTACCAATGTGATAGAAAATGGTGAAATTATAGATACAGAAGAAACTGTATTTGGTATACGAAGTATACAATTTGATGCAAGTACCGGATTTTATTTAAACGGTAAAAACAGAAAAATAAAAGGAGTTTGTTTGCACCATGATGGTGGATTGGTTGGTGCTGCAGTGCCAAAAGATGTATGGAGAAGGCGCTTAGAAAAATTAAAAGAAGCAGGCTGTAATGCCATAAGAATTTCTCATAATCCTGCCTCTAATGAATTCTTAGATCTATGTGATGAAATGGGCTTTTTGGTTCAAGATGAATTCTTTGACGAATGGGATAATCCAAAGGATAAACGAAAAAATATGAATGAGCGCAGAGTAGATTACATTACGCGCGGTAATGCTGAGCATTTTCAAGAATGGGCAGAAACAGATTTAAAAAACACAATCCTTTCGCACAGAAATCATCCCTCTATCTTTCAATGGAGTATAGGGAATGAAATAGAATGGACCTACCCTAGAAATGCAGAAGCTACAGGTTTCTTTAATAACATGGATTGGAGTGGAAATTATTTTTGGTCTGTACCTCCTAACAATATTGATGAAATAAAGGAAAAAATAAAAACCCTCCCTAAAGAAACGTATGATATTGGCGCTACTGCACAAAAATTAGCAAAATGGACCAAAGAATTAGATACCACGCGCTATGTAATTGCTAATTGTATTTTACCTTCTTCTAGTTATGAATCTGGTTATGCCGATGCGTTAGATATTATTGGTTTCAGCTATCGTAGGGTTATTTATGATTACGGCCATGAAAATTACCCTAACAAGCCTATCATGGGAACTGAAAATTTAGGACAATGGCATGAATGGAAAGCCGTATTGGACCGGCCATTTATTTCAGGCACTTTTTTATGGACTGGAATTGACTATTTAGGAGAATCTAATGGTGGATGGCCCAAAAAAGGAACGCCAAGCGGACTCTTAGATGTTGCAGGCTTTGAGAAACCTTCTTACTATATGTTTAAGTCTTTATGGAGTGATGCCCCGTCTATTTACATTGCGACACAAACAGAAGAAAAATCAAACTATAAATCTACCCATAACGCAAATCCTATGGAAAAGAAAGAAGGTGCATGGAAAAATGCACTTTGGGTATGGCAAGATGTAAATGAACATTGGAACTACAAAGATGAACAAGCCACCATTGTGGAAATCTATTCTAATTGTGAAGAAGTAGAACTCTTTTTAAATGAACAATCTTCAGGAATAAAAAAGTTAACTGAATTTGAAGATCACATCTATAAATGGGCAGTACCTTTTAAACAGGGAATATTAAAAGCTGTTGGCTCTAAAAATGGGCAAAAAGTTGAAACTTTAATAAAAACAACATCAAAACCTGAAGCTTTACGTTTAGTTGGAGATAAGAACCAATTAATTGCGGATGGCTATGATACTGCCCATATTGTACTTCAAATAACAGATGCTGAGGGGAATCCAATTAAAACTGAAAATCAAAAAATAAACTTTAGTGTTAGTGGTGGCGCTAAATTATTAGGAGTAGATAATGGCGCTATCACGAACACTCAAGATTTTAAAAGCGAAGAAATCACCACAGATAAAGGCCGCGCTTTATTAATTATTCAATCTATAAAAAATAGCACGGTTCCCATTCTAATTAAAGCAAGCTCACCAACACTTACGAGTAACGAAATAGAAATTACAATTAAACCAAACAACAAATAGCAAAATGAAAAAAAACAATATAAAATTAGTTGCACTAGCGTGTATCTTAGCATTCACAGCATGTGATGAACCTAAAAGCTCTGAAAAAGAAACAGGCATGGAAGAACAAAAAATAACCATTACTGATGCACAAATGGACGAATTAGGTATTACCAATAGAGATTCGCTAAGTGCTGCCTCTAAAAGAGCTTTGCAATGGCCAGAAGGTTTAGGTAACGAATGGTTCGTAGAATTTTCTAAGCTTCAACCTTTAAAAGGAGATTTAGCCTATGAAGAAGGTGTCGTTAGAAGAGATCCTAGTGCCGTAATTAAAGAAAATGGAAAATTTTATGTTTGGTATAGCAAGAGTACAGGACCCTCTCAAGGTTTTGCTGGGGATATAGAGAACGACAAGGTTTTTCCTTGGGATCGTTGTGATATCTGGTATGCCACTTCTGAAGATGGAGAGACTTGGAAAGAAGAAGGGTTAGCAGTTCCTAGAGGAGAAAAAGGTGCTTATGATGACCGTTCTGTATTTACTGTAGAAATAATGAAGTATGAGAACAAATACTACTTATGCTATCAAACCGTAAAATCGCCTTACAATGTACGAGTTAAAAATCAAGTTGGCTTAGCGTGGTCAGAATCGCCAAACGGTCCTTGGATAAAAAGCGAGGAACCTATTTTAAGTCCAGCAAATAATGGCATATGGAAAGGGGAAGAACAAAACAGATTTTTAGTAGAGAAAAAAGGAGATTTTGATAGTCATAAAGTACATGATCCTTGTATTATTCCTTACAAAGGAAAATTTTATTTATACTATAAGGGAGAGCAAATGGGAGAAAAAATCACTTTTGGAGGAAGACAAATTCGCCATGGAGTCGCTATTGCAGATAACCCATTAGGACCTTACGTAAAATCGCCTTACAATCCTATTAGCAACAGTGGTCATGAAATTTGTGTATGGCCTTATAATGATGGAATTGCAGCCTTAATTACAACAGACGGTCCTGAGAAAAACACGATACAATGGGCGCCAGACGGTGTTAATTTTGAAATCATGTCAGTCATTCCTGGTGTTTCTGCACATGCCATAGGCTTAAATAGAACGGCAGATAACGAAAAAGAACCTACAGAAATCTTACGATGGGGATTATCGCATATTTATAATAATAGTGATTACCAAAGCATCATGAGTTTTACCTCTGCTAGAAAAACTACGCATGCAGCAAAAGGAGAGAAATCTAAATAACTTCAAGCATTAGTAAATTAAGAGGAACAAATTTAACAGTGTTCCTCTTTTTTTTTGACGCCTTGTAATTAGCTAAATAATAGTAGTTTTGTATTTCAAATGTTTCTCTATGAATAAGCCTAAGACCGATTTAAAATCTGAATACAATGTTCCTAATTTAGAAAGAGGACTGATGGTTATCGAATTATTAGCCACTAAAAAAAACGGATTGACCTTAGCGGAGATTACAGAAACCTTAGCACTGACAAAGACATCTGCGTTTAGAGTGGTAAGTACGCTTATTTTTAAAAATTACCTTCAGAAAAACGAGACCACAAAAAAGATTACTCTTTCTCGGAAAATGCTCACCTTGGGTATTTCTGCAATGACAGAACAAAGCATTGTTGAAATGTCTATCGATGTAATGCGCGCCCTGAGAGATGAATTAAAAGAATCTGTAATGCTAGGTATATTGCTAGATGATAAAGGCACAATTCTAGAACAAGTCTCTTCATCTTATCCCGTAAAATTATTTGTAGAACAAGGCACCCAATTTAGTCTACATAGTTCTGTTGGTGGAAAATCTATACTAGCCAACATGCCTCAAGAAGATTGTAATGATATTCTCAAGAAAATAACACTTACAAAATTCACCAAAAACACAATTACCTCAAAAAAAGAGTTTAAAAAAACCTTACTGGATGTAAGACAAAAAGGCTACGCTATTGATAATGGCGAGGACATTCAAGGTATTCATTGTATTGGAGCCCCGATATATAATGAATCTGGTTACCCTGTTGCTGCACTTTGGATAACCGCTCCTCATGGTAGATTACCTCATGAAGAATTTGATTCGAAAGGAAAAATCATAGCGCAATATGCTTTAGATATCTCTACCAAATTGGGCTATATCTCTCAATAAACAAACTTCTTAAGCCAAACTTATTGGCTCTTATTTTCAAAATGTACTCTTTTTAAATCAGTTTTATCTTAAAGCTGTTTAAAAGGCCTGACAACATCATCCTAAATTTTAACAATTTAGCTACGATCTAGGCATTTTTATACGCCTGTTGTTTTATAAATAATTGTATATTTGTTTCAAATATGAAACTAGTTTATTATTTGAAACAATAAATTTAATGAAAGCAACCATATACGAAGGCAATAAAACCTTTACAGTTATAGACAAAGAAATTGAACAACCTAGCAATGGTGAAGTTCGAATTAAAGTAGCGTATTCAGGTGTTTGTGGTACGGATGTGCACATCTACCATGGTATGATGGATAAGCGTGTTGCCATGCCTCAAACTATTGGTCATGAGATGTCTGGTACTATTGATGCAGTAGGTACAGGTGTTACTGGCTTTTCCGTTGGGGAAAAAGTAGTGGTACGCCCCTTAGATGATAGAAAAGTAAAGGCTTCTGATAAAGGTTTTAATCACATCTGTGAAGAATTAAAATTTATTGGAATAGATAGCCCAGGATCTATGCAGCAGTATTGGAACGTTCCTGCTTTTGTACTTCACAAATTAAAAGCGGAGACCGATTTGAAATTAGCAGCCTTAATAGAACCCCTATCTGTTGCAACACATGATGTGCGTAGAAGTGGTTTAGTAAAAGGAGAAACTGCAGTAGTTTTAGGCGGCGGTCCTATTGGCTTATTAGTGGCAATGGTCGCTAAAGAAGTAGGTGCACAAGTAATAATATCTGAAGTAAATCCTAAACGTATTGCAAAAGCAAAAGAACTAGGATTTGATGCCGTGAGTCCGCTTGAATTAGATTTAGTCGAATATGTAAAAAGCAAAACAGAAAATAGACGTGCAGATGTGGTCTTTGAAGTAGCTGGTGTGCTGCCTGCCTTAGATGTGATGTGTGAAGTAGCAGGTATTCGAGGAAGAATTTTAATGGTAGCCATCCATGGAGAGAAAAAACCAGTAGATCTATTTAAATTTTTCTGGAAAGAGCTAAGCTTAATAGGGGCTCGTGTATACGAAAAAGAAGATTATGAAAAAGCCATTGAACTGATTACTGCAAATGAATTGCCATTTGAACAAATGATTACAGATGTGCAGCCTTTAACGAACATTCAACAAGTTTTTGAAAACATAGATAACAATCCTGACGGCCTAAAAGTATTAATGGATTGCCAATTATAACACACAAACAATGAGCATATTAGATAGTTTTAGCCTAAAAGGCAAAGTAGCCCTTGTAACGGGTTGTAAAAGAGGAATTGGAAAAGGAATGGCTTTAGCGCTTGCAGAAGCAGGTGCAGATATTATTGGGGTCTCGGCGTCATTAGAAGCTAGTGGTAGTGCCGTAGAGAAAGAAGTTAGTGCACTAGGACGAAAATTTAGCGCCTACCAATGCGATTTTTCAGATAGAAAAGCCCTTTATAATTTTATAGCGAAGGTAAAAGAAAACCATCCTACCATAGATATTTTGATCAACAATGCAGGTACTATCTTAAGAACTCCTGCCGCTGAACACCCAGATGATATGTGGGATAAAGTTATTGAAGTTAACCAGAACGCTCAATTTATTTTAACTCGGGAAATAGGTAAAGACATGATAGCTCGTGGTTCTGGAAAAATAGTATTCACGGCCTCATTATTAACCTACCAAGGGGGTATTACCGTACCTGGATATGCCGCGAGTAAAGGTGCCATTGGTCAAATGATTATGGCATTCGCTAACGAATGGGCTAGCAAAGGTGTCAATGTTAATGGCATTGCCCCAGGATATATTTCTACAGACAATACAGAAGCATTACGTAATGATCCTGAACGCTCTAAATCTATCTTATCTCGTATACCAGCAGGTAGATGGGGAGAACCTAAAGATTTTGCAGGACCTATAGTTTTCTTGTGCTCTAAAGCATCAGACTACATGCATGGATCAATTACCCTTGTAGACGGGGGTTGGATGGGTAGATAAATTCAAAAAAAAGGTATACAATGCATCATCGGTACATAAAAATAATAATAATTCTGCTAGGCTTTTTTAAGGTGAGTTTTTTAACTGCTCAGCAGCAACCAAATATTGTGTTTATTTTATCCGATGATGCGGGCTATGCTGATTTTGGCTTTCAAGGAAGCAAAGAATTTAAAACACCTGAATTAGACAAGCTTGCTAAAAAAAGTATTAAATTTTCTCAAGCGTATGTAAGTGCTGCTGTTTGCGGCCCTTCCAGAGCCGGAATATTAACCGGGAAATACCAACAAAAATTCGGTTTTGAAGAAAACAATGTTCCTGGATATATGAGTACTTCTGGTATCATAGGCGATGAAATGGGTTTGCCTTTAGACCAAATTACGATTGCCGATTATCTGCAAGATTTAGGTTATAAAACAGCTCTTTTTGGAAAATGGCATCAAGGGAATGCAGATCGTTTTCATCCCACAAAACGTGGCTTTGATGAATTCTATGGATTTAGAGGTGGTGCTCGCAGTTATATGCCTTATGATGATTTTAATCTTTTAAGCAGAAACGAAGACCGACTAGAACGAGGGTTTGGTAACTTCTTTGAACATGAAGGGTATCTTACAGATGAACTGGCTCATGAAGCTATTTCATTCATCAACAGAAATAAAGAAAATCCATTTTTTATCTATTTATCTTTTAATGCAGTGCATACTCCTATGGAAGCTACTGCTGAAGATTTAGAACAGTTTCCTCATTTAAAAGGAAAACGGAAAACATTGGCAGCAATGACCTTAGCCATGGATCGTGCTATTGGTACAGTCCTAAAAGAACTGGACAAACAAGGGCTTTCAAAAAATACATTGATTGTTTTTACCAATGACAATGGCGGACCATCAGACGCTAATGATTCTGACAATAGTCCGTTAAGTGGTACTAAAGCAAATCATTTAGAAGGCGGAATTAGAGTGCCTTTTTTAATGTCTTGGCCTAAACAATTACAAAAAAATAAAAATTACAACTACCCTATTAGCACCTTAGATCTTTTCCCTACTTTTTTATCCGCTGCAAGCGGAAATAATAGTGACATTGAAGGATTAGACGGCGTAAATCTCTTACCATATTTAAAAGGAGAAAACGCAGAAAGTCCACACGAGTTTCTCTACTGGAAAAAAGAAAACAGAGGAGCCATTAGAAATCAGGATTGGAAACTACTACGCTTTCCAGACAGACCTGCAGAATTGTACAACTTAAAAGAAGACGAATCAGAAATCAATGATTTGGCAGGCCAATATCCTGAAAAAGTAAAAGAACTTTACAAACAGTTATTTTCTTGGGAACTAACCCTAGAAAGACCTCTTTGGCAATTACGGAGAGAATTTGAAGGAAAAGCTGCCGACCGGATGGATGCTTATAGAAAAACGAATACAAAACAATAATACCATATACTATGTCATCAATAAAAGAATACAAGCTTTTTATAAACGGGGAATGGAGAACCTCAACATCAGGAGAAACTATAGATATCATTAGCCCTTCCAATGGAGAGATTGTAGCACGTGTGCAAAACGGTACTGCCGAAGAAGCTATAGAAACACTTCAATTTGCAGATAAAGCTCAAAAAGAATGGAAAAAATTACCTGCTAGAACCAGAGCAGATTTGTTATATAAGCTAGCCGATGAAATTGATGCAAATACAGAATATTTAGCAGAATTGTTAACTAAAGAACAAGGAAAGCTTTTGAAAGTAGCTCGGTTTGAAGTAGCTGTTACAGCTTCATTTATCAGATATGCTTGCGAAGGTGCACGTAGAATTGAAGGAGATATTATTCCTTCTGATAATCCGAACGAACAAATATGGATTCAAAAAGTTCCTCGTGGAGTCGTAGTTGCTATTACGGCTTGGAATTTCCCACTGGCATTAGCAGGTCGTAAATTGGGACCCGCTTTAGTTGCCGGAAATGCGATTGTAATTAAACCAACTTCTGAAACGCCTTTGGCAACTTTAGAGTTAGGAAATTTAGCAAATAAGGTAGGTATCCCTGCAGGAGTTATCAATATTCTTACAGGACCAGGTAGAGCCATGGGGAATGCCTTAGTAGAAAGTCCTATTTGCAAAATGGTCACCATGACTGGCTCTACACCGGTTGGCCAACAAATAGCACGTAATGCTGCTCAAAACTTAACACATGTTCAATTAGAGTTAGGAGGTAAAGCACCTTTTATCGTTTTTGAAGATGCCGATATTGATGCTGCTGTAGATGCCGCTTTACATTCTCGTTTTGATAATTGCGGACAAGTATGCACCTGTAATGAAAGAATGTATTTACATGAAGGCATCTATGATGTGTTTATGGAAAAATTCATAGCCAAAACAAAAGCTATAAAAGTTGGCGATCCTATGTTGGAAGATACAGATATGGGACCTAAAGTAAATGCTGCAGAATTAAAGCATATGGAGCACCTAGTAGCGGTAAGTATTCAAGAAGGTGCAACAGTTGCCACAGGAGGAAAAAGACCGGAAGGTGCCGAGTTTGAAAAAGGGTTTTGGTTTGAACCTACCGTTTTAACGAATGTGACTCAAGAAATGACTATTGTTCACGAAGAATCATTTGGGCCTATTCTACCGGTTTTAAAATTCAAAACTTTTGACGAAGTCATTGGGTATGCCAACGACTGTGAATATGGTTTGGCGGCAATGGTTTTTACCAATGATATGAATACCATCATGAAGTGTAATGATGAATTAGAATATGGTGAAATCTATGTAAACCGTGGCCATGGAGAGCAGCATCAAGGGTTCCATAATGGATATAAATTATCGGGTTCTGGTGGTGAAGATGGCAAGTATGGTTTTGAACAATACATGGAAAAGAAAACTTTTTACATTAGACATAAAGCTTAGCTAGTAATCACTTGTATTTATAGACCTAAAAAATGAGCACAGCAATAAAGAGTATCATTTCAAAACTATTTAAAGTACCCCTACCGGAAGTATTGAATGACGCAAAACATGGTGACCATACCCATTTCGAATTAATTACCACCACCATTACTTTGGAAGATGGTAGTGAAGGAACCGGCTATACGTATACCGGAGGAAAAGGTGGTCATGCCATTAAAGCAATGATAGATCATGATTTCGCCGGGGTTCTTCTAGGTAAAGATGGTACAGATATAGACGGTATCTATGATTTTATGGAGTGGCATATTCACTACGTTGGTCGTGGAGGGATAGCGTCTTTTGCCATATCTACTATTGATATTGCGCTTTGGGATATTAAATGTAAAAAAGCAGTACTTCCGCTATGGAAAATGGCTGGTGGTGCAGATAATACGTGTAAAGCATATTGTGGAGGAATAGATTTACAATTCCCGATACCTAAGCTTTTAAATAATATGAAAACCTATTTAGCAAATGGCTTTAACGCTGTTAAAATAAAAATAGGAAGAGAAAATTTAGAGGAAGATCTAGAACGCATAAAAGCGGTACGAGAATTTATTGGTCCAGAAGTAACATTCATGGTAGATGCCAATTATTCTATGTCTATTGAAAAAGCAATTAGGGCCATTGAAGGTTTTAAAAAATACAATATCACTTGGTTTGAAGAACCTATTATACCAGATGATTATAAAGGGTTTGCAGAAATAGCAGAGAAAACGGGATTCCCATTAGCTATGGGGGAAAACCTGCATACTATTCATGAATTTGAATATGCTTTTGATCAAGCAAAATTATCCTTTATTCAGCCAGATGCTTCTAATTGTGGCGGAGTTACGGGTTGGCTTAAAGCCGCACGTTTAGCAGATAATCACGGCATACCGGCATGCTCTCATGGTATGCAAGAACTACATGTAAGTTTAGTTTCTGCACAACCAAATGCGGGATGGTTGGAAGTTCATAGTTTCCCTATTGATGCATATACCACCAGACCACTCGTAGTAGAAAATTACCGTGCAGTAGCCTCTAACGAGCCTGGAACAGGGGTGGTTTTTAATTGGGAAAAACTAGCACCATATCAACAATAAAACAATCGTATGAACGTGATAAAAAGTGATTTCGGAGTTATAGAAGATAAGAAAGTAGCATTATTTACTTTAAAAAATGCTAAAGGTATGGTAGTGAAAATTACCAATTACGGAGCTACTATCACCTCCATACAACTACCCGATGCTCAAGGGGCACTGAAAGAAATTGTTTGTGGTTTTGATTCCTTAGAAGGCTATTTCTCTGATGCATATAAAAATAACTCCCCTTATTTTGGAGCTACGGTGGGCCGATATTGCTCTCAAATAAAAGATGCGAAGTTTAGTCTAAATGGTAAAACCTACGATTTAGCAGATAATTGTGGACTTAACAATTTACATGGTGGCGTTGTTGGTTTTGATAAAAGAATTTGGAGTGTTACCACCAAGGATGCGGATGCAGCTTCTATTACTATGTCTCTACAAAGTAAAGCTATGGAAGAAGGCTTTCCTGGGAACGTAAAATTAAGTGTTTCCTTTACGTTGACCGATCATAATGAGCTAAAAATTCAATACTTAGCCACCCCAGATGAAGATACTCCGTTATCGCTCACTAATCATACCTATTTTAATTTATCTGGCTTTTCTGAGAGTGTAGAAAGTCATACTGCACAAGTGCATACCAACAAGCGCTTAGCATTAGATGAAACTGGCGCCGCTACTGGAAAAATAATCAATATAGAAGGGCAACCTGATGATTTACGAGAAGAAAAACGTATTGGAGCTATTCACGAAGCCCTAAATGATGGCTTTGAACATTTTTATGTTTTTGATGAAGAGGAAGTCCCAAAGAAAGTAGCTTCAATTGCTGATAGTCAGAAACTAGTACGTTTAGATGTTTATTCTACAGAGCCCTGTATGCTTTTGTATACGGGAAAATATACTTCAGATGATTTGAAAAGAGAAAACGGAATTCAATATGGAAAATATAGAGGATTCTGTTGCGAAACACATCGATATCCTAATGGGCCTAATATTGAAGGTTCTCCTAATTCGATTACTAAAGCTGGTGAAAATTTCACGAGCACGACAGTGTTCAAATTTTCATTTTAACGATAATTAATTAACTCAAAAAATAACCAATTATGACAGAAGGAGTTTTACTGGCAATTTTTGCCGGACTAATGCTTGGGCTTTATGCCTTACCTGAAAAGTTTACCAAGGGCTTTAAATATGAAAACACTTGGAGTTTATTCTTTTTACTCACCATGTTTGTGGTACCCATCATTGCGTCGGTTACTTTAATTGATGGGTTTGCTTCCATATTTGGCAATATGCCTACAGATATTTGGATAAAAATGGGTCTTACTAGTTTTCTATGGGGCGTTGGGGTTATGATGTGGAGTAAAGCCATTAATCATATTGGTCTTTCTTTAGGTTTTTCCCTTTTTATCGGTACCATAATATTAGTAGGTTCCGTCTTACCATTTATTGAAGATGGCTTACCTCCTACCAACAAACTAACAACCATTCTACTAGGACTCTTTGTTGTTTTAATAGGAATATTTGCTAATGGAAAAGCAGGCTTTATTCGTGAAAAAGTTGAAAAGGCCAATCATGAAAATAAGGAACAAAAAGGTTCTATGGCTACAGGTATTTTAATTGCAGTTATCGGAGGTCTACTCGCCACCGGATTCAGTTATGCCAATGCAGCGGGTAGACCTTATTTACATGAAGCTAGTCAGGCTGCAGGAAATGCTGAATGGATAACAGCCGTTGCGGTAATGTTTCCTATTTTTATTAGTGGTGGTCTAGTAATGACAGCCTATTTTCTTTGGCAACTGACTACAAAAAAGGCCTGGGGAGATTTTAAAACACCTGCTTTTGGTAAAAACTTTGTACTTATACTCGTCATGGCTTTCTTTCATTATGCCGCATCTGCCCTATTCGCATTTGCAGCCTATAAATTAGGTGCATCAGGAAATACCGTTGGTTACGCCATATTTAATACTTCTTGTGTGGTAACAGCTATCATAAGTGGTATAATTACTAAGGAATGGGTCAAAGCATCGCCAAAAGCGCGCAAACTCTTATATGTTGGTTTAAGCTGTATGGTAATAGGTATCGTCATTGTTGCTTACAGCAATAGTTTAGCATAATCCTACCTTAAAAAACATTATTTTAAGAAAGCCAAATCATTTTTGATTTGGCTTTCTTATTGCTTCTTATTCCGGTTTGTAAACCCGAATCCAATCGACTTTCATGACTGTTTTTTCTTCATTAGTTACCGTAGGGTCTGTTAAAAAATTTATTCCTTGAGTTTCTCTCCAGGACTGTGCTGCGGCGCTAATAATCATATGCATCGGCTTAGTAAAACCTACTCCATTAGTATAATTTTCAGGATCTATTTCTGCAATGGGAGTTTTTCGAACTAAAACACCATCTACGTAATACGATAAATTCCAAGGGTCTTCCCATAGCACCCCATACTTATGATAATCTGCTGACCAAATGGTATTATTACCATCCGCATACCAAGTTTCAGGACCTGTTGGTTGATAATCTTGAAACGGTTCTCGAATAAATACATGATGACTCAAATGCAATCGTTTTGAGAAATAATCATTGCTTTTAGCTCCAAAGGCTTCTAAATTATCTATCTCCTCTGTAGAATCATCACTGAGCATCCATACCGCAGAAGAAAGAACAGATTCGCTGAGCTTAACACCTACCTCCATATATAAAGGATAAGTCGCCTTTGCTTTAGACGTAATACAACCGGTTTTGATAATTCCGTTATCAATAGTTGCCTTAAATAGTAATTCCCCATGTTCTATTGATGATTGTGCTGCGGTATACTTTGTTATACCTGGACCTGTCCAACCATTAAAAAATCCGTCATGCCAATCTCTAGAAAACTTTTCGGACTGCTTCCCTTCTGTATCATTAAACTCGTTAGACACCTTAGCTTGTATAGTCCATTGTTTTCCTGCTCCTGCATTTGGTAAAAATGCTACATCAGTACTTTCAGGAGCACTTAGATCATCCAATCCTGTTTTTTCCTCACCTAAAGGCTCGTTAGATACACTTTGATGTTGGCTAGAGCAACTCCCCAGAAATATACTTATCATCAAAACTCTAAAAGCATTGCCCATCGTGATTATTTTATTTTTCATCGCTAAAATTTTATAATAACTGAAGATCTCAAAAAATAAATCATACCGCGAACGGCACCACTAGACAAAAACTGAACTAAAAAAAAAGAGTTTAGGCGTTTTATATAAAACTCCTAAACTCTAAACTATCTAACACTAAAACTAACTATATCTTACAACTGAAAAATCTTCTCTAATGCAATCCATTTTTCCCCTTTTTCTGCCCATGGTAATTCTTGCTGGTAGTCCCACATGAGATTTTCCCATTCTTGCACTTTTGGATTTTGAGCATCCAATGCTGCTTTTTTATCAGGATTAAAAGTTTCATTTACTTCCATAATCATAAACATTCTATTACCTGTTAAATAGATTTGCATGTCTACGATACCAGCATCTTTTATACTCTTTGTAATTTCTGGCCAAGCTTTTCCTTCCGCATGATAGGCTTTATATTCCGCTATTAATTTAGAATCATCTTTTAGATCGCAAGAATAACAATATCTCTTTATACTCATTGGTTCTATTTTTTTGATGTATTAAAAGTTACATAACCATAGATTGTCACAACAATCAAGCAAATGAGTGGTAAAATAAAAGAAAAATTAATTTCAGGAATAAAACCTAAAACCTGCACATCTGAAAAACCAGGGCCACCCCAATCTAATATACCACCTTGCAAAACAGGCATTAATGCCCCCCCTACAATAGCCATAACCAAACCCGCTGAGCCAATCTTTGCTTCATCGCCCATATCTTTTAAGGCGATACCGTAAATGGTTGGGAACATTATGGACATAAATAAGGAGATTCCTACTAAAGAATACAAGCCTATTTCTCCTGGCAATAAAATAGCTCCTGCAGAAAAAACAACTCCCCCTAGTCCAAATAACATTAGAACCTTAGACGGGTTCATGGTTTTCATTAAAGCTGTACCTATCCATCTACCCGATAAAAATATAATCATAGCTGCTACATTATACCACGTTGCTGTTAATGCTTGATCTTCCGGTAAACTTTCGTTGATATTGTCTACATATTGAAAAATATAAGTCCAACACATAATTTGGGCCCCTACATAAAATGCTTGTGCTACAACTCCAAAAACGTAATTTTTATTGGAGAATAATTTTTGAAACGACGCTGAGAGCGACATCTTATCAGCATCTACTGTTTTAGGTATTTTAGTAAATAAGATAACTCCCATAATAACCAAAACCACTAAACCTAAAATGATATAAGGAACACTAATTATGCTTAGGTCATTTTCTCTTACTACAGCTTTCGCACTAATAGATAGGGTATCGTACACCAATTCTCCTGCTTCATTTTTATCATCGGAACGCAATGCAGAAATAACAAACTGTTGCGCAACAATCATTCCTATTAAAGAGCCTATAGGATTAAAAGCCTGGGCTAAATTTAAACGTTGCGTTGCTGTTTCTTTATCTCCTAAGGATAAAATTAAGGGATTAGAAGTTGTTTCTAAAAATGCTAACCCGCAGGTAATCACCCAAAGCGATATTAAAAAATAATTAAATTCTTGAAGAGCTGCCGCTGGATAAAACAAGAAAGCGCCAATAGCATATAATGTTAAGCCTAAAATTATTCCGGCTTTATAACTGTATTTTCTGATAAATAACGCTGCTGGTAATGCCATAAAAAAGTATCCAAAATAAAATGCAAATTGTACTAAAGAAGCTTGCATATTAGATAGTTCAGGCATTACTTTTTTAAATGCAGAAACCATAGGGTTAGTTAAATCATTGGCAATACCCCATAATGCAAATAAAGAAGTGATAATAATAAAAGGAAATAATAACTCTCGTTTTACAACTGGGGTATTTTTAGACTGACTCATATGTGGGTTGATTAATTTTAAGATCAAAAATAGAAATGACAAGGGTGCTTCAAGGCGATAAGCGTCTTAAATAATAACACAAATGTCTTTTAATCTTATTCTGTGAGTAGTGATCTATCCAAATGAACGTATCCGCCATCTACGGTTATAAATTGTCCTGTAGTATGTGATGATTTCTCTGAGATGGTAAACAAACATTGATCTGCGATTTCCGCAGGCATTGTCATTCTATTTTCTAAAGGAATTTTCTTTACAATAGCATTCAATTTCTCTTCGCCGTTTTCTAAGGTTTTTATCCAAGCATCATAGGCGGGAGTCCAACTTTCTGCAATAACTATGGCATTAGACCGAATTCCAAATTTTATTAAATCTACAGCCCACTCACGAGTTAGACCAAAAACACCTCCTTTAGAAGCTGCATAGCCAGACGTTCCTCCTTGCCCCGTAAGCGCAACTTTAGAACCTATATTTAGAATATTTCCATTTGTTTTTTTCAACATTGGAAGGCAGTATTTAGTCATGGCAAAATAACTTACCATATTTAGCTTTAAAGAGTACATAAAATCATCAATAGAAGCATCTAAACCAGCACCATCATTTACACCTACATTATTAATTAGCGCATCGATTTTACCGTATTTATTTTCTATTTTTTTAACTGCTGCTTCAATCTGAACGACATCTGATAAATCTGTTTTCACAAACAACGCATCAATTCCTTTGTCTTGTAATTCTTTCTCGTAGCCAAACCCTCTATCATTACGACAAACAATAACCGGAATTGCTCCTTCTGCAGCTAAATGTTGAACAATGGTTTCTCCAATGCTACCTTTTATACCTGCAGCACCAGTGACTACAATGATCTTATCTTTTAACTTTAAATCCATCTGCTATATTTTATAAATTGTAAAACTTTATGGCATTCAAGCCCATAATTTTGGTCTGATCATCCTGTGGTAATTGCGCAATAAAATTGGTCACTATTTCTTTTACCCTTTGATAATTTCCTGCTACCAAACATACCGGCCAATCAGAGCCAAAAAGTAACTTATCCGCTCCAAAAGCATCTAACACCCATTGCATATAGGGTTGCAGTTGTTCTGGCTTCCATGTATTATAATCTGCTTCCGTAATCATCCCTGAGAGTTTACAAAACACATTAGGCTCTTTTCCGATAGCCTCCATAAGCACAGCCCAGCCTTCAAAAAAACCATCCTTGATATACGGCTTTGCAATATGATCTATCACAAAATTGATTTTCGGAAACTTTTTCACAAACTCTAAAACAGCGCCTAATTGATGCGGAAATACAAGAATATCATACGTAAAATTATATGGCTCTAATTTTGAAATTCCGTTTAAAAAATCGGGTCTCAATAAAAAATTATGATCTGCCTCTCCTTGAACTACATGGCGAAAACCTTTAACGATAGGAAACTGATGGTAAT
Organism: Cellulophaga sp. HaHa_2_95; assembly: GCF_019278565.1. The sequence goes on from NZ_CP058988.1 coordinate 3,862,726, forward strand.
GTTTTAACACCTCTTCAATATCATCGGCTCTAAAGTCTACCCAACCTACAATTCCTTTTATAAAATCGTTCTTAGAAGCCAAATCCATTAGAAAATCGGTTTCCATGGTACTTTGGTTTGCTTCAACTGCCACACAGCCCGCTATACCGTTTTCAAAATAGGTTTTCTTAAGACTTGCTGGCATAAAATCTTTTCTGATTACGGCCATGTCTTCGTCTATCCAACTATGTTTGTTTGGTTCGTATTTCCAAAAATGTTGATGTGAATCTATAATCATATTTACAACTTACAAAGTGCTTAAACACGCTTTAACTCCTTTTTTATCTATTGCCAATAAGGCTTCTGAAATATACTTTACCAAACCAGGATACTGGCTCAAATCTGTTCCCACAATAGCACTATTAGAAAGTGCATTCTGCACTAAATCATCTATAGTTTGTTCCTCTTTAGTAACTTTCCCCCATTCTTGACTAAAGAAGTCTAGAACCTTTACATCATCATTCACTGCTATTTTATCGCCCTTAAAATCTCCTTTATAAAAGCGTATCATACAGGCTAAAGAAAAGGCTATTCTTTTTGGAAAAACACCCTTCAGTTGCGTGTACTCTATAAACGCAGGTAGCAAACGCGCTTGAAATTTAGAAGTACTATTCAGCGAAATTGCAATAAGGAAATGTTTTAATGTTGGGTTCTTAAAACGATCTATAACGGCATTTATAAATGCATCTATTTCTGCTGTAGAAAAATTATTAAGTGTAGGTTTTATTTCGGTGGAAAGTACTTGCATCACATGATTACAAACCGCCGTATCATCCATGCTCTCTTTTACTGTACGTAAGCCTGCTAAGTAACCTACAGGCACCAAAGAAGTATGTGCTCCGTTTAAAATACGGACTTTCATTTCTCTATATGCTGATAAATCTTCTACAAACTGTACGTTTAAATTTGTTTGCGCAAAAGGGAGTTCTGCCTTTACCAAAGACGGTGCTTTGATAACCCAACTATGGTACTCTTCACCAGCTACCAGTAACTCATCTTTAAAACCTATTTGTTCTTCAATAGCTTCTTTACGATCTTCGGGAAAACCAGAAACAATTCTATCTACTAAAGTGCTACAGAAATAATTGTACTTTTCTATCCAAGCCGCAAACTCTTTTTCTAAATTCCAATGTTCTGCATATTGAAGAATCGTACTTTTTAATGCCTCTCCATTGTTTTCAATGAGTTCACAAGGTAATAAAATACAGCCTTTATCTACCGCACCATTAAAAAAATTAAATCGGTGGTACAGCCATAGTGTTAATTTTGCTGGGAACTCATGCGGAGGAAAATCAGTTTGCTTATCATGCTCCGAAAATTTGATTCCTGCCTCTGTTGTATTAGAAATAATAAACCGCATTTCTGGTTGCTCTGCTAATTGCAAGTATTTATCCCATTCTGTATAAGGTTGAATAACATCACTCACAGATTCTACTAGGGTTACTTCTGAAACTAATGTACCGTTACGAACTCCATCTAGCGCTACATGGAATAATCCATCTTGAGCTCTTAGCGCCGTGTAATCACCACGTTCTGTGGGCTTAATCACCACAATACTCCCATTAAAATCCGTCGTTTTATTTAACACATCAAACATCCAATCACAAAAGGCTCTTAAAAAATTTCCGCCTCCAAATTGCAATATCCTAGCTGGATGAACAATTGGTTTATTTGCTGTAGATCTATCTAATATTTTCATTTTCACTGCCTTTTTTTCCACTATCATCGTGCGTTTACTTTTCTTTAAATTGAAAAATAATTTATAAAGAGACTCCTCTTTTCCAAGGAATAAAGTCGTTATTCCCATGTAGTACGGCTTTTGACGCAAGCTCTCCGCTTGCTACTTTTATAATATGTTCTAATATTTTTTCACCCATAGTCGCTATGGTATCTTCTCCACTAATTACAGTACCTGCGTTGATATCAATAATATCATTCATACGTTCGTACAATTTTGTATTACTAGACATTTTTAAGACAGGCGCTACGGGGTTACCCGTTGGTGTCCCTAAACCTGTAGTAAATACTACAATATTGCATCCAGACCCTACTAAACCAGTAGTAGACTCCACATCATTGCCCGGAGTACACAGTAAATTTAATCCTGGTTTGGTCACCTGTTCCGTATAATCTAAAACCGCCACAACAGGAGAAGTTCCTCCTTTTTTAGCTGCTCCGGCAGATTTCATGGCATCGGTTATCAAGCCATCTTTTATATTTCCTGGCGATGGATTATTTTCAAAACCAGAACCAACCGCTATTGCAGCAGCCGAATAGGCACGCATTAAGTTATAGAACTTTTTCGCGTCTTTTTCTGTGGCACAACGGTTAATCATTTCTTGTTCTACCCCATTCAGTTCTGGGAACTCTGCCAATACAGGACTACCGCCTAAGGCTACCAATAAATCTGAAGCATACCCTAAGGCTGGATTAGCAGATATTCCTGAAAAACCATCAGAACCACCACACTCTAATCCTAGCACCAACTTACTTAACGGCGCTGGTTTTCGTACGATCTCATTGGCTTCTATCAACCCTAAAAAAGTAACTTTTAAGGCTTCTTCTATAAAATGTCTTTCACTTAAACTTCCTTGTTGCTCTAAATAATGTACGGGCTTATCACCATCTACATTCAACGTTTTTAACGCATTATGCAACATGGATATTTGTGCATTTTGGCATCCAAGACTTAAAATTGTAGCCCCGGCAACATTCGGATTCGCAATATATCCGGCTAATAGCTTGCAAAGCGTTTCAGAGTCTTGTCTAATGCCGCCACAACCACCGTCATGCTTTAAAAATTTTATCCCATCTACATTTGGAAACACTCTGTTCTTAGCCATTTCCTCATGAGTAGCTATGATTGGAGTCTTTAAAAGTTTCTCTCTAGATGCACCAGCCTTATAATTTCGGATTAAAGCATCGGTATCTACAGCAAAATCTTTTTTAGTTTGATATCCTAGTTTCTCAGAAAGTGCTGCCTCGAGAACATCTATATTTCTATTTTCACAAAAAGTTAATGGAATTACTAACCAGTAATTGGCGGTACCTACTTTAGCATCTTTTCTATGGTACCCATTAAAGGTGCTATTCTTAAATTTAGTAACATCTGGAGCTTTCCAAACGAACTGCTCTTTAGTATCACTAAATGATGCCGATGCATGTTTAACATTATCAACGGTAATAGCGGTGCCAGAAAGAATTTCTTTGGTTGCTTTACCAATTAAAACACCGTACATAAATAGCTTATCGCCTATGCTAAAATCATGAAGGGCAAATTTATGTTTCTGCTTAATAAGTTCTTTTAAAGTGACTTCTGTTCCTGCTACGGAAGCTACTAAGCCTTTTTCTAGGTTAGTAATCGCAACAATAATATTGTCTTTTGAGTCTATTTGAACATAGCTTTTTTGCATCTATTTAACTAAAATTTACAGTGGCTTTAATTACGCCTGTTTCTGGTTTTAACCAGCTATCAAAATTTTCAATCATTTCTGTAAAGGGAACCGAATGTGTTATAAATGATGCTGTTGGAAATTGGTCTAAAACATTGATAACATGTTCAAAATCTTCGGTTGTTGCATTTCTACTACACATTAGGGTCATTTCTTTTGCATGTATTGCGGGGTGTGTATAGGTAAGTTCTCCTTTAGATAAACCTACTAAAATAAACCGACCTCCGTGAGACATGTACGACGGACACATTTCTAAGGCTCCTTTATGACCCGAAGCATCAAAAACTGCCGTACATAAATCTCCATTTGTAATTTCGGTGATTTTTGATACAGGATCATTTGCAACATTTACCACATAATCTACGCCAATTTTATCTTTAGCATATTGTAAACGTTGTTCGTTCATATCTAGCGCAATTACTTTTGCTCCGGCAATCTGTGCTAATTTCATAATCCCAATTCCTATTGGTCCGCAACCAACTACGACCACTGTTTCTCCTGGAATTATTTGAGCTCTTCGTATTGCGTGCGCTCCAATAGCCAAAGGTTCTACGATAGCCATTTGATCATCTGATAAATTATTTGCTAGCAATAAGATATTGGTAGGAACTGTAATCATCTCTTGCATTCCTCCATCACTATGCACCCCCAACACACGTATATTTGTACAGCAATTTGTTTTATCGTTACGGCACGCTATACATTTTCCACAACTGATATAAGGCATTACTACCACCTTATCTCCTGCTTTAATTCCACGGTCGTTTGCGCCAATCTCCACTACTTCTGAAGCCAACTCATGGCCTAAAATTCGCGGGTACGTAAAAAAAGCCTGATTACCTCCATAAGCATGTAAATCTGTACCACAAATTCCTACTTTTTTTATTTTAAGCAAGGCTTCATTCTCTTTTCTAACAGGTACTTCTTTTTCTTTTAAAAGAAATTCTCCTGGTTTTTCACAAACGATATATTTCATTAATTCGGAATTATGGGTGATTGAAATTACTCTAAAGCTTGTTAATTCCACGTTCAGATTTAACAAGTGTAAAGTTCGATAATATCCGATTTTCTGAAGATAGCAAATGATTTAAAAGCTAGAACATATGTATAGATTCTTAATCCTACACAGGGCCAATAAAATCTCAACACACTAATAAACAAGTGTTTAAAAATTAAGTCTATCAATGCACTTAAAAATTAACAGAAAGTCTTTATTTGTATTTTATTTTAAAGCAACTTTTAAGATATAATCATCGGCGGTTAAGAATAATTGAGACTCATCTGTAGCCAGAGCACAATTCGCAGTTAATAATCCAGTATGGATTCTAGCGATTACAACTCCATCAGGATTAAAAATCCAAACACCATCTGGGCCAGTAGCAAACAGATATCCTTCTTGATTTGTTTTCATCCCATCTGGCAATCCTTTATGTTTTTTATCACGATCTAGAGCAGTAACATCATAAAATATTTTTTTTTCAGTCACTATTCCCGGCTGCACAACAGTATAAGAATACCAAGCTGCCTTTTCAGGGTCAGAAGCCGCTACATAAAGTGTTTTCTGATCAGGTGATAGTGTAATTCCATTAGGATACTTTATGTCTCTATCAAGTACTATTAGTTTTCCAGAAGCCAACAAACAATAAACACCCTGAAAATCTAACTCTTTTGTAACATCGTTTATTCCATTAGGCAAACCATAAGGAGGGTCTGTAAAATAAAGGTTCCCGTGGGCATCAAATACTCCGTCATTAGGACTATTTAATTTTTTGCCCTCAAACCTATCAATAATCATTTCATAACGCTCTTTTGGAGCATTCATAGGTGCCTTCATTCTAGCAATTCGTCTTTCCCCCTGTTGCATCAAAATCAGTTCATCCTTATAATACATCAACGCATTAGAACCGGCTTCTTTTCCTGTATAATTCTTTACATCACTTCCTGACGGATGCAAATAAACATGCGTTTTTCCTTGAGCATCAATCTTAAAAACTTTACTATTTGGAATATCTGAAAACAAAAGATAATCTCCATTTTCTATATACAATGGCCCCTCCGTCCACGTAAAACCACCTGCCAGAATTTCTATACTACTGTGTTTATCTATAACCAAATTACCTTCCTCGGTTAAGATTTCTATAGAGAAATTAGCGGCTAACACACTTTTGTAACCAACTACGGCTTCTTTTTTAATTTTACAACTAGAAAGGATGATAAAGACAATAACTACACTTATACTTTTAGGAAACACTTGATTTATTTTGAGTTATATTTTCTGTTTTACCAATTTGTGAAAGAACCATCACTACAGTGTAGTCTAGGAATTTCTACCGGAACAAACTCTGATTGCGCCGCCAAATCTTCATTGAATTCTACACCTAAACCGGGCATATCTAGAACTTTATACCGAGACCCTTCTAATGTGTGTTGTAATGGATAGTACTCCGGAGCATTAGTACCCATGTATTGTGCTGGCGTATTTACCTCTTCTAACCAACTAAAATTAGAGCATGCTGCCCCCAAATGAATGGATGCTGCCGTACAAATAGGCCCTAACGGGTTATGTGGCATTAGATCAATATAGTGAGACTCTGCCATTGCCGCCACTTTCATTGCTTCCGTTATTCCGCCGACATTGCAAATATCAAGGCGTACATATTGTGTAATATTCTTCTCTATAAAAGGTACAAATTGCCATTTGCTTGAAAATTCTTCACCTATAGTGAAAGGTACTGTTGTGAGCTTACGGAGACTTTCATAAGCCTCTGGGCTCTCATCTCTAATAGGTTCTTCTATAAAATCTATTGTTCCCACTGGCATCTTGCTGATAAATGAATACGTCTCTGCTGCATTTAAGCGTGTATGATAATCAATACCTAAAGTAATTTGAGAACCAATCTCTTTTCTTAAATCGATAAGCCAATCTGATAATAAGGCTATTGATTTTCTAGCTTCAAAAAGACCTTTATCTTCTTGTGATTCAAACTCTGCAGGTGCCAACCGAAGCATTGTCCACCCTTCTTTAACCAATAACAGTGAGTAATCAAATAACTCTTCTCTCGTGGTAAAACGTACGGATGCAAAACAGTCTACATAATCGCGTTGTTTTCCTCCTAATAATTCATAAACAGGAACCCCTAAAGCTTTACCTTTAATATCATATAAAGCAATATCTATTGCCGATATAGCAGCAGCCAATACACGACCGCCTTCAAAATACTGACCTCTATACATCTCTTGCCAAAGTGCTCCAATTTGCCTCGCATCCTTACCAATTAAAAAAGGTTTAAAATGCTGAATAGCTCCCACAACAGCAAGTTCACGCCCTGATAATCCAGAAGCACCCCAGCCATATATACCTGAATCTGTCTCCACCTTTACTACCAATTGGCTCCCAGACCCGACATTTATGGGGTAGGTTTTTATATCTTTTATTTTCATAACTGTAAATTCTTAATTCTTTGGTCTAGAAACAATACGTTCTACCTTGCCTACTATAAAAGTGTAACTTATGAAACCTAGCAAAGCTATAGCTCCGATAAAAAACAAAGCAGGTTTAAAATCTCCATCCTTAACTAAGTATCCTATAATAACAGGCACAACAATACCTGCCAAACCACCTATAAAATTAAACGCACCACCCGTAAGACCTATAAGTTTTTTAGGTGCCATTAAGGAGATAAATACCCAGGCAATACTGGCCAAACCATTTCCAAAAAATGCAATGGATAAAAATAAGATCACTAGAAACGTATCATCCGTATAGTTTGCCCCTATAATTGCTGTAGAAAGCAACATACCACATATGATAGGCAGCTTACGCGCTATCTCAACGGTATAGCCTCTTTTTATTAAAAAATCTGAAGTAAACCCAGATAATAACACGCCAAAAAATGCTGCTAAAAAAGGAATAGATGCCAAAAACCCTGACTCAAGAAAATCTAGACCTCTATATTTTACCAAATACGTTGGAAACCAGGTTAAAAAAAATATGATAATAGTTCCTAAGCAGAATTGCCCAATATATAACCCCCATAGCTTCCGATAGGAAAACACTTCTCTTAAATCTGACCAACTAAACTTTTCTACTTTCTCCTTTTTGTCAGTGTCGGGCACTCCGTCTATCAACCCACCTCCTTCAGCGATATAGTCTATTTCTTCTTGATTCATGGTTGCATGCTCTTTAGGATCTCTATATAAAACATACCACAAAATAGCCCAAACCAAACCAACAGCTCCTGAAACATAAAATAATCCCCGCCAACCTAGATACGTCTGAATAGCCGTCAAAACTGGTGTTAGAAATGCAAGCCCCAAAAATTGACCTGAAGTATAAATTGCAATGGCAGACGCGCGCTCTTTTTCAGGAAACCAGCGGGTAACAATAACATTGTTCGTTGGATAAGAAGGTGCCTCAAAAACACCTATAGTAGCCCTTAACCCTAACAAGCTTACAAAAGAATTAGCCATTCCCTGAACCAAAGTAGCTATAGACCATAATGCCATAATCACCGAGTACAAAACTCTTGTCTTTATTTTATCTGCCATAAATCCTCCAGGAATTTGTAAAATAGCATAGGTCCATGCAAAAGCAGAAAAGATAAACCCCATTTGAACAGATGATAAATCTAAATCTTCACTTAATGCAAAAGCTGCTACAGAAATATTACTCCTATCTAAATAATTTATTACCACCGTTAAAAAAACCATAGCTAAAATGCCATATCTTTTATTCGTTTTCTTGGTGTTTTGCTCTTTTTGCATCTGTTCTTTAGTATTGCTGCGCAGACCACTAAAACTTTGAAAAGTAATGAATTAGCTATCCGTAAAAATGATTTTTAATAAGTGGAAGTACAGAGGTAAGAAAAAAAATATCTAGTTTGTAGCAAACTATTTTTTAGGGACGCAACATATGTTCAAAAGACTACAACATATGGAACAAAGAAATAGAACCACCTTATTAATTCTATTTTAAAATACTAATAATCAGCAATCTAAGTTCATAATTATAAATAGTTCGTGAACCCAAAAAATGATATAGATACATATATATCCGCAATTTGATATATTTGTTAGTATGAGCTACCCCCTTAATAATGCAAACACAAAACAAAGTATTGTCTATTTAATATGGAGTCTTTTGGTATTCATATCCCCTGCTTGTTTTGCGCAAAATTCATTAAAATTTGAGCATTTAAATACCGAGAATGGATTATCACAAAGTGATGTAAATACCATTTTTCAAGATGACAATGGTTTTATGTGGTTTGGTACTCATGACGGATTAAATAGATACGACGGTTATAATTTTACCGTTTTTAAACCTAATCCAGAAAATTCTCATAGTATAAGTAGCAATTTAATTTGGAAGATAATTGATGATGACCAGGGTAATTTATGGATTGGGACTACTGGAGGTGGCCTAAATTATTTTGATAAAAAAACAGAAAAGTTCAAGAGTTTTAAGCACGATTCTAAAAATGAATTTAGCATTATAAGTGATTATATCACCTTACTTTTTAAAGACAGTAACAACAGATTATGGGTAGGTACATCAAAAGGCATTGATATGGCCGATTTATCTAAGTCTACTGATTCGTTAAAATTTGAGCATTTTAACTTATATCAAAATAGTAAAACCCCAACAAGAAACAGTAATAACGTTAGTACTTTTTATGAAGATAGTATGCACCAAGTATGGATTGGTGGTATTAACGGACTTTCAAAATTATCCAGAGATAGCAATGGAGATATATACTTTCAAGAAGTTAACAAGCAAATAAATTTACCCAACATTCAAGTAAGGTCTATCGTTGAAGATAGTTACGGTCATTTAATACTAGCGACAAATAATGGCCTATATCGCTACGCACCTAATGAAAAAGAAAATCAACTTCAATTTATATACAAGGGTACATTCAATACCGTTTCTATAAATAATTTTCATATTTGGGCAGGTTCAGACGACGGTCTATTAGAATTCTCCAATCTAGCAGAAGATAAAATACCTAAGTTAGTTGGCTTATATAAGTATGACCCAGAAAATCCTACCAATAGTTTAAGCAAGAACGCTGTAAAATCTCTTCACATAGACCACACCGGTATTGTCTGGGTAGGCGTTAATGGTGGCGGCATCAATAAATTTGATCCTCAAAGAAAGCAGTTTTCACATATTAAAAAAAATCTTGAGCTAGGCAGTTTAAGCAACGATAAAATTAGAGCAATACATGAAGATAGTAATGACAATCTATGGATTGGAACAGAAGGCGGCGGACTAAATTTACTAGGTAAAACCAATGCCACGAGTAATTTTAATGAATTTCAGCATTTTACAAAAATTAATAAAGTATTTGCTATTGAAGAGATAAAGCTCAAGAGTTCTACCAAATTATTTGTGGGTGGCGAAAATGCACCCGGATTATTTGAAATACAATTAAATACGCATAAAAAAATCACGGATAAAGACCTCAAAGAAATCCCAGAAGTTCCTAGTAGTGTCTTTTCGATTTTACAAGACAAAGACCGGAATGTTTGGTTAGGATCATACAATGGAGGCATACAACGTTGGTTAATCAACGCAGATGGAGATAGTTTTACAAAAGATGATTTAAAACATAACCCAACTATTGAGACTAGCATTCCCAACAATATTATTAGAGATATCTATCAAGACAATAAGGGTAACATTTGGTTTGCAACAGGTAATGGCTTAGCTAAATTACCTGTTGATCAAATTACCTCTAAGAATCCAAAATTTGTTATTTATAAGAATGTTCCTAATGATGCGCGTACTATAAGTCATAATTATATTCTGACCGTTTTTGAAAGCAAATCTGGAGTTATCTGGGCCGGAACATTTGGTGGCGGATTAAACAAATTAATTCCCGCAACTAAAGATACGCCAGAACACTTTAAAACCTATGCTGAAAAAGATGGGCTACCCAACAATGTTATCAAAGGTATACTAGAAGATGACCATGGGAACCTTTGGCTATCTACCAATAAAGGCCTATCAAAATTTGATATTCAACGAGAGAGTATTCAAAATTATGACGTAAATGATGGGTTACAAAGCAATGAATTTAGTGAATTAGCAGCTTTTAAAACTAAAGATGGGTTAATGCTTTTTGGTGGTATTAATGGCTTTACTGCGTTCTATCCAGAGGAGATTATTAGCAATAAAGTTATGGCTGAAACTGTTTTAACAAACTTTTCCATCTTTAATAAACCCGTTGCTATAGGTGCAAAAATTAATGGTCGCATTATATTAGATCAAGCTATAAATTCTATTGATGATATTGAATTGAAATACAGTGAGAATAGTTTTTCTTTCGAATTTGCAGCCTTACATTATGCGGCGTCTAATAAAAACAAATATGCTTATAAACTAGATGGTTTTGATAAAGATTGGATTTATACTACTGCAGATAACAGGTTTGCTACCTACACCAACCTTGAACCAGGTTCCTACATTTTACGCGTAAAAGCGTCAAATAATGATAATATTTGGGATGAAACCCCAGTAGAACTAGAAATAAATGTTACACCTCCTTGGTGGCGTACTACTTTTGCTAAAATTATTTATGTCCTAATGGCCATTGGACTACTACATGCCTTTAGACGATTTACAATTATTAGATCTGCAGAGAAGCATCAGCTAGAATTGGAGCATTTAGAAAATGACAAAAATGAAGAAATTCACCGTTTAAAATTGGAGTTTTTCACCAATATCTCCCATGAGTTTAGAACTCCATTGACGCTTATTAAAGGTCCTTTAGATTACTTAATCAAAAAAGGATCAGAAATGAGCCCCAAAGAAGCAAGAGATCAATATGGTTTAATGCGTAAAAATACAAACTACCTCTTACGCCTTGTAGATCAGTTATTGGACTTCAGAAAAATGGATCATGGAAAAATGAACCTTAATCTAAGTAAGAGTGATATTGTTGGATTTTTAAAGGAAGTGGGTGAACCTTTTCAGTTTTTAAGCAGAAAAAAAGAAATTAATTTTCAAATTGAAACTTCCAAGGATGCTATTGTTTCTTGGTTTGATCCTGATGCGGTTGAAAAAATTATCAATAATTTATTATCAAACGCCTTTAAGTTCACCCCTGAAAATGGAACCATCCTATTAAACATTTTTGACGGTACAGATTTTAGAAAACCAGATGATATCGCAGTAGATATAGATCAAGACAAATACATTGTTATACAAGTAAAAGACTCTGGACCCGGAATTCCTGCGCATAGATTACAACATATTTTTGAGCGTTTCTACACAGAGATTGGATTAACCACTCATGTAAATACGAAGGGGACAGGTATTGGACTATCTTTTACTAAAAACTTAGTAGAGCTACATCAAGGAATTATAAAAGTAAAAAGTGATTCTGAAAATGGCTCTACCTTCTTTGTATGGCTTCCTAAAGAAAAAGAAACCTTTGAAGCTAGTAAAGAAATAAACTTTCATGAAGTTTTTGAGCCCAATACCTTCATAAGTAAAGTTGATGCTGATTCCCACGCTATTAGCTTTATGGATGATATTATAGACCAAAACATGACAAGATCTAGGTCCAAGCTACCATTACTATTAATTGTAGACGATAATCCAGACATTAGGTCTTTTATTAAGAGAGGTCTAGGAGAAAGCTATTATATCTATGAGGCAGAGAATGGTGAAAAGGGCTTAGAATTGGCAAACAAATTTATGCCCAATATCATAATCACAGATCTTATGATGCCTGTCATGGACGGAATAGAACTTTGCAATAAACTTAAAAGTGCCAAAGAAACGAGTCATATTCCTGTTGTTATGTTAACAGCAAAGACATCACAAGAAAAGGAAATTGAAGGACTAAAAACAGGCGCAGATGCCTATATTAGAAAACCTTTTGATCTAGAGTTATTGGAACTAAAACTTTCCAATATTTTAAAAGATCGTGAAGAGTTGCGTAAAAAATTCAACAGAGAGATTACATTACAACCAAATGAAGTAACCGTAACCTCATCTGATGAGAGCTTTTTACAAAATGCCATTGAGATTGTAGAAAAGCATATGATGAATTCAGAATTTAGTGTTGAAATGCTAGTCAAAGAAATGAGTATGAGTAGAAGTAACTTATATTTAAAAATAAAAGAATTAACCGGACTCTCTTCTAGTGAATTTATAAGAAATATCAGATTAAAAAGAGCCGTACAACTTTTTGAAAAAAGCGATCTATCTGTAAAAGAAATTATGTACATGACTGGTTTTAATACCGCATCATACTTTTCTAAATGTTTTAAAAAACAATTTGGTGTCATCCCAAGCAAGTACATAAGACTTACCAACAATGAGGAAGGTACTACTGAGGAATCGTAAACTTAAAACATTTGTTTTATTATAAAAACCATCTGTGATTCTTAACTAAGAATAGAAATCTCAATTTTGCTTTATAGTGATTTTTAGTACATAAGTAATTTATTGAGTTAATTATTTAATGCTCACTTTAACCGGTGGGCATTATTTTTTAAGAATGCCTGCACATGAAAACAAAAGTTTACTTATTTGTAGCTACAAGCTTTTTTCTTGCTTGCAATAGCAAACCAAAACAAAACCCAGCACCTAAGAAACCGAACATCGTTTTCATTTTCACAGACGATCAAACCTATTCTTCCATACATGCTTTAGGGAACTCAGAAATCATTACTCCCAACATGGATGCCATGGTTCACGAAGGCACCACATTTACAAATGCATATAATATGGGTTCATGGAGTGGCGCCGTTTGCGCTGCCTCAAGAGCTATGCTAATTTCCGGAAGATCCGTATGGAGAGCTAATAATTTTAGGCAACATTGGATTAAAAACGATTCTATGGATAAAACTTGGGGTAACTTACTTCAAAATAATGGCTACGAGACTTACATGACTGGGAAATGGCATGTAGATGCTCCGGCGCATAAGGTTTTTGAACACACCACGCATATTAGACCAGGCATGCCAAAGGATGCTTGGGACCATGCTACTATGGTCGCTAAATTTGATTCGCTTTCGAAAATTCCGAATGCTAAATCGCAAGATATTATGCCTAATGGCTATAACCGCCCGCTTTCATTGAATGATACCACATGGAAGCCAACAGATACTTCTAAAGGCGGATTCTGGCAAGGTGGGCAGCACTGGAGTGAAGTGTTAAAAGACGATGCCATTGGATTTATAAATACGGCTAAATCTAGTGAAAAGCCTTTTTTCATGTACCTAGCTTTTAATGCTCCGCATGACCCTAGACAAGCGCCGCAGGAATACCAAGACCTTTATGCTGTAGAGAATATGAGCGTTCCTGAAAGTTATATGCCTGAATATACTTACAGACATGCTATTGCCAATGGTGATAATTTAAGAGATGAGGCACTGGCGCCATTTCCAAGAACAGCATTGGCTGTAAAAACCCATAAAAAAGAATATTATGCAAGCATCTCTCATGTAGATGCTCAAATTGGCAAAATCATTGAGGCACTAAAAAACTCTGGCAAGATGGACAATACCTACATCATCTTTACGGCAGATCATGGCTTAGCAATGGGCAGACACGGCTTATTAGGAAAGCAGAGTTTATTTGATCACAGCATTAGACCCCCAATGATTATTTTAGGTCCTGATATCCCTAAAAACAAAAAAACAAATGTAGATGTGTACTTGCAAGATGCCATGGCTACCTCATTAGATCTTGCGGGTATAGACAAACCAAAATACATTGAATATAATAGCTTCTTAAACATTGCAAAAGGAAAAGAATCCAAAAGCAGCTATGATGCTATTTATGGAGCATATTTAGATGTACAACGAATGATTCGTAAAGATGGCTATAAATTAATGGTCTTTCCGAAAATTAAAAAAATACTCCTTTTTAACTTAAACAATGACCCTGAAGAGATGAATGATATTTCAAAACTTCCAGAGGAACAAAAAAGAATAAAAACATTGTTTCTAGACTTACAAAAACTACAAAAGGAAATGGACGATCCTCTTGATATCAGTGACTGTATTGTCGCCATACACTAAAACAACTCTGCTAAAACCAAACAAAACGCATGAAAGCTTTAAAACTTACCCCATTGATCATTTTGTTCATATCTATTTTTATATCTTCCTGCCAAGAGAAGGCCATAGAAGTTATAGCCGATCAAGAATTTAATAAAGATTGGCTTTTTTTAAAAGATACCGTACCAAATGGTGAAGCCATAAATTTAGATGATAGTACCTGGCGAAAACTAGACGTACCTCATGACTGGGCTATAGAAGGTCCTTTTAATAATAAAAATAATGCCCGAAATGGCGGGTTACCTATAGATGGTATTGCATGGTACAGAAAACACTTTACCCTTGAAGCTAAAAATAAAAATAAGCAAGTAGCCATTGAATTTGATGGGGTCATGGATAATTCTAAAATATATGTAAATGGAAATTTTGTGGGTGAACGTCACTATGGGTATAGTGGTTTTGAGTTTGACATCACTCCATATATAAAATTTGGTGAAGACAATATTATTGCTGTACAGCTTGCTCCTGAAGTTTTATCAGAAAGATGGTATCCTGGAGCCGGTATTTATCGAAACGTACGCTTAAAATTAAATGAGAAAGTACATATCCCACAATGGGGAACATTTATTTCTACTCCAGAAGTTACTTCAGAAAAAGCAACCGTAACGATTAAAACAACGTTGAAAAATGCTACCGATAAACCTCAAGAGATCTTTCTAGAAACTACGATTGTTGATGCTTCCAATAAAACTATGGGCATATCAACCGAAACCATTGAAGTAGCAAATGATTCTGAAAAGCAATTAACACAAAACATGACGGTTGTAAACCCAAGCCTTTGGGATATTGGCAAGCCTAATTTATATAAAGCCATAAGCCGCGTAAAAATAAAAGATCAAATTGTGGATGAATTTGAAACGGAATTTGGAATTAGAACTATCGAATTTAAAAAAGAAGGTTTCTTTTTAAATGGAAAAGCGGTGGAACTTAATGGCGTTTGTATGCATCACGATTTAGGCCCTTTAGGAGCTGCTGTAAATTACAGAGCAACAGAGCGCCAGATGCAAATTATGCAAGAGATGGGAGCCAATGCATTACGTACCAGTCACAATCCTCCATCACCAGAAATGCTACAAGTATGTGATAGATTAGGTATTGTGGTTATCGACGAAGCTTTTGATGAGTGGAAAGAACCAAAAGTTCCTAATGGCTATAGCAAATATTTTGACCAATGGGCAGAAAAAGATTTGCGTGATATGATTAAGAGAGATCGCAACCACCCTTCAGTAATTATGTGGAGTATAGGTAATGAAATCTTAGAACAAGGCAAAAAAGACGGTTGGAAAATTGCCAAAATGCTGAATGATATTTGTCATGATGAGGATGATTCTAGACCCACAACTGCTGGTTTTAATTATTACCCAGCTTCTTTCGTAAATCAATTAGCCGCTCAGATAGATGTTGTTGGAGTTAATTACAAACCAGCATATTATGAAGAAATCAGGGAACAGAATCCTGATATGATTTTTTATGGATCAGAAACATCGTCACAAACATCTACAAGAGGTTTTTATGAAGTTCCTCAAGATTTCCATGTCAATAAAGAAACCAACCAAGTTTCTAGTTATGATGTAACTGTTGGTCCGCCTTGGGCCTATGCGCCAGATATTGAGTTTGAAGCTCAAGAAAAAAACCCACATTCTTTAGGAGAGTTTATATGGACAGGCTTTGACTATTTAGGAGAACCTACGCCTTATGGTGGTAGAGACAATTCTACGAATGGTTATTGGAATGATGATTGGCCCTCTCATGCCTCTTACTTTGCTCCTGTTGATTTAGTTGGTTTTCCTAAAGACCGTTTTTATTTATACCAAAGTCAATGGACAACCGAACCTATGGTTCATGTTCTACCACATTGGAATTGGGAAGGCAGAGAAGGGCAAACCATACCTGTTTATGCCTATACCAATGCAGATGAAGTGGAGTTATTCGTAAACGGAATATCTTTTGGAAAAAAAGTAAAAGGTAAAGATCTAACAGACGTTTTTACAGAATATAATGGCTTTGAGAAAGGCATTTACAAATCTAAATACAGACTATCTTGGCAGGTGCCATACCAACCTGGGAGCTTAAAAGTGGTGGCATACACCAATGGAAATCAAGTAGCTTCTAAAGAACTAAAAACGGCGGGAAAACCTGCTAAAATTTCATTAGTAGCCGATAGAACTAAAATTAAGGCAGATGGTAAAGACCTATCGTTTATCACGGTACGTATTGAAGACGAAGAGGGTAATTTATGCCCTGCATCGGATAATTTGATTAAGTTTAAAGTGGAAGGATCTGGTAATTTAGCAGCGGTTGGAAATGGTAATTCTGCGTCACTAGAATCTTTTCAGGAAAACTACATCAAATCATTTTTCGGTAAAAGTTTAGCCATTATAAAAGGTACTGAAAACAAAGGGGAGATTACTATTACGGCAACCGGAGAACATTTAACTACAGCAACATTAACCATTAAAACAGAGTAAAATGATATCCTACAAAAAAATTATATTGCTATGTGCTGTACTCAGTTTTTTCCTGAAGACCAATGGGCAAGAACAACCTAATATTATAGTGATTCTCACAGATGATCAAGGATGGGCAGATGTTGGTTTTAACGGAGCCACAGATATACCTACACCAAATTTAGACAGAATAGCTTCTGAAGGTGTTATTTTTTCTAACGGATATGTATCACATCCTTATTGTAGTCCTTCGCGAGCAGGATTATTAACGGGCCGTTACCAAGCACGTTTTGGCCATGATTGTAATATGCCTTATGATGGAAAAAATGATGCTACTGTAGGCACACCTCTATCAGAAAAAATGATTTCCGAAGCATTGAAAGAGCAAGGATATAGGACCAGTGCAATTGGAAAATGGCATTTGGGAGACCATCCAGATTTATATCCACCAGCACAAGGTTTTGATCACTGGTTTGGTTTTCCTGGAGGCGGTATGAATTATTGGGGCGAATCTAAAAATGAAATTCAGACAATCTATAGAAATAGAAAGGTGGTACCCGAAGAGGAGTTAACCTATTTGACTGATGACTTCACAACTGAAGCCATTAGTTTTATTACCAAAAAAGATAAGAAACCTTTTTTCATGTACCTTGCCTATAATGCACCTCATGCCCCAGATCAAGCAACAAAAGAATACCTTGAAAAAACCAAACATATAGAATATGCTGGTAGAAGTGTATATGCTGCTATGGTTAATGCTGTAGATGCTAATGTTGGTAAAATAGATTCTACATTAAGTGCTAACGGTTTAAAAGAAAACACCATTCTGGTATTTTTAAGTGATAATGGAGGGAGAATAGAACATGCCGATAATAAACCTTATAGAGGCCATAAAGGCATGCTATTTGAAGGCGGAATTAAAGTGCCATTCTTTATCACTTGGCCTAAAAAAATAAAAGAAAAATACACCTATAATAAACCAATATCTTCCTTAGATTTATTCCCTACATTTTTAAATGCAGCTGGCGGTAAAGCAAAAAAAGAAAGTCAATTAGACGGAGTAGACTTACTTCCTTTCATTCTACAGAAAACACAAGAAACTCCTCATGAAACCTTGTTCTGGAGATCATCAGGAAACTTTGAATATGCCGTTAGAAAAGGCAATTACAAGCTCTATAAGAGTGCTTACAAGAACAAAACCTTACTTTTTGATCTTGAAAAAGATCATTTGGAACGTTATGATATTTCAAATAAAAACCCTGAAATTATAGCCGCCTTAGAAAAATCCTACAAAAAATGGGATGCCAAAAACATAGCTCCAGGCTGGTTAGATCCACATGCAGAAAATGTCTTTAAAGAAGACAAAAAATGGCAAGAGGACAGAAACAAATCACTAAACAAAAAAATAAAATAACAGACCAATGACATCACATTCAATCTCTAAAAACATTTTTTTAAAACTTGGTTTATTGCTTTTAATCGTCTGTACCTTTAGCTGCAAACAAGAGAATAAAAAAAAGGAAACAGCTACTACCGAAGTAAAAGAGGCTTCTTCAAAACCTAATATTGTGGTAATTTACTTAGATGACTTAGGTTATGGTGATATCAGTGCTAATGGCGCAACAGAAATTAGTACTCCTAATATAGATAAACTTGCACATGGCGGAGTGCGTTTCACCAATGGCTATGCTACCTCGGCAACCTGTACTCCTAGCCGATACGGTATTTTAACAGGAGTGTATCCTTGGAGAAACAAAGATGCTCAAATATTACCTGGTACGGCCCCATTAATTATAAGTACAGAACAAACTACCGTTCCCAAAATGTTAAAACAACAAGGCTATACTACCGGCATTGTAGGTAAATGGCATCTTGGTCTAGGAACAGGTCACGTGAATTGGAATGAGCGGGTATCTCCTGGTCCTAATGAAGTTGGTTTTGACTATTCTTACATCATGGCAGCAACACAAGATCGAGTTCCTACCGTATACATTAAAGATGGTCATGTAGATGGTTTAGATCCTAATGATCCTATCGAAGTAGATTATGCGCAGAATTATGAAGGGCAACCTACAGGAAAAGATAATCCCGAGTTATTAAAAATGAAGTGGCATCATGGTCATAATAATAGTATTGTAAATGGTATCCCCAGAATTGGATTTATGAAAGGTGGTGAAACCGCTAAATGGAAAGATGTTGATATGGCCGATCACTTTCTAGAAAAAGCAAAAGACTATGTCAAGAATCATAAAAAAGAACCTTTCTTTTTATACTATGCCTTACAACAACCACATGTACCGCGTACTCCTCACCCACGCTTTGTAGGCGCATCTGGTATGGGACCACGTGGCGATGTAATTCTTGAAGCTGACTGGGTTATCGGAGAATTTATAAAAACATTAGAAGACGAAAAAATATTGGAAAACACTTTAATTGTTTTTACGAGTGATAATGGCCCTGTTTTAAATGATGGTTATTTTGATGATGCTGTAGAAAAATTAGGCAACCATACTCCTGCTGGCGGTTTAAGAGGAGGAAAATATAGCTTGTTTGATGCAGGAACGCATGTACCCTTTATTACGTATTGGAAAGGCACCATTACACCAAGTGTTTCTGACGCTCTTGTTTGCCAAGTAGATTTATTGAACTCTTTAGCGAAACTTGCGGGCAGTGACATCACAACAGGCGATAGTGAAGAGCTAATGGATGTACTATTAGGAAAATCTAAAATAGGAAGAACAAACCTAGTACTAGAAGCCGGTCAAAAAACAGCCCTAAGAAGTGGCGACTGGATATTAATTCCGCCTTATACAGGCAATCCAATAAACACCCAAGTAAATATAGAATTAGGGATAGCAGATACATACCAACTCTACAATC
This sequence comes from Cellulophaga sp. HaHa_2_95, assembly GCF_019278565.1. Next base: position 3,882,626 of record NZ_CP058988.1, read on the forward strand.
TCAAAACAGATAGCAAGCAGGAAACTAATTTAGCCGCTACGCATGCAGAAAAACTTAAAGAGATGATTGCGACCTATGAAGAATTAAGAGGAGAAACAACTATAGAAATAAAAGAATTAGAACTAAAATAAGTTATGCTAATTTAAATAAGAGAAGAAGACTTTGGAATGAATTTCAAAGTCTTCTTTGTTTTTACACTAGATTCTGAATTTTCCAAGCCAAAACAAACTAAAATATTCAAGATTACGAGGTATCTAACCACAATAAACCATATGTGGTAAGTTTACAAACATCTCTACTGACCTACCTTTTTAAGAATAAATAATTTTATTACCACAAAACTCACATACCTTAAAATGAAACTAAACTATTTATTTTTCTGCTTATTGCTTAGCGGCATGGCCTTTGCTCAAAAAACAACATTACCTCAAGGGTTTGAAGCGGGTGATCGAACAAAAACAAACTTAAACATCGGATGGAAATTTCATTTAGGAGACCTGAAGGAGGCTCCTGTTGCCGTAGCTTTTGATGATAGCGCTTGGAAAGAGGTTTCCGTTCCTCATACCACACAATTAGTCTCTTATGAAATGGATAGTATTAAAGAAACGTGGGTACAAGAAAAATTCTTACGGGATATTAGCTGGTATCGGAAAAAGATAAAAATTGATGCAAAACCATCTAGCAAAATTTATTTAGAATTTGAGGCGGTTCATAATGCTACAGCACTATGGATTAATGGAAAAAAAGTAGGGAAGTATGCGGTGAATGGATATGTACCATTCCATTTTGATATAACCGATTTTGTTACCTTAGGGAAAGAAAATACTATAGCGATAAAAGCAGATAATAGCTATAACCAAACCATTGCTCCTGATCCGCATAGAACAGATTATGTGAAATTTGGAGGATTGTATAGAGATGTGTATTTAGTCACTACAAACCCATTACAGGTAACCTTTAATTGGGAAGACTATGATGCTGGTGTTCATATTACCACGCCTACGGTAAATAAACATAATGGTACCGTAACCATTAAAACCACGGTAAAAAATGATCATGCGACAGATAAGAAAACAAAGATTATTACAAATATTATTACGAAAGAAGGTTTGGTCCTTAAAAAAATAGTATCTGAAACCACTCTAAAAGCATATACTACTCACACATTTAGACAATCGGTTACTGTTGAAGATGATTACCATTTATGGTCTCCAGACAGTCCTTATTTATATCGCGTAAATTCCGTCATCTATGATAATGAAACACCAGTAGATTTTGTTGAAAACACTTTTGGTTTCAGAAAGTTTGCCTTAGAAAAAGGAAAAGGATTTGTATTAAACGGAGAACCCTTATTTCTAGTTGGAGCAAACCGTCATCAAAGTTATCCTAATATTGGTGATGCCGTTCCAAACTCGTTTCATTACAACGAAGCTTTACAATACAAAAAAGCCGGTATGAATATCTTAAGGCTTTCTCATTACACACAAGATGATGCTTTTATAAAAGCTTGTGATGAATTAGGAATCTTTATTTATGAAGAGCCATCTACCTGGATAGAATGGGGCGGCGATACTTGGTTTGAAAATTTAGAAAAAGCAACAAGAACTATGATTCGTAACCATAGAAATCACCCTTCTATAATTGTTTGGGGAGCTGGTATTAATCATAGAGGTCCTGTGCCTAGAATGCAAACCGTGGCAAAAGAAGAAGATCCTTTTAGGTTAACCGCCTCTGCCTCTGCCCCATGGGACGGACCAAAAAATGAAGGCATTACCGACGTACATGCTACTATGGATTATAGAAGAACAGAATTTCCAGAGAGTGCTTTTACCATGGTAATGGAACATGGCAGTTCTCCAAATTCAGAAGTAAATCAATTTCATATATCAAGATACAAAGGCAATAAAAATAATTTTGCCGCAATTACATGGTTGGGTGCAGATTACAACCATTTACAGCCCGATATCGTAGATGACCAATGGTCACGAGATTTTATGACCACGTACGGTGTTCTATCACCATACAGAGTACCAAAACCTGTGTATTATTGGTATCAATCAGAACTGGTGGCAAAGCCTATTGTTCACATTGCTGATGAAACGGCTTCTAAAGATGGAAAAGTTCGTGTATTCAGCAATTGTCAAGAAGTTGCCTTATACCACAACGGTAATTTAGTGGCGAGACAAGTACCGGATAATGACATAACCAAAATCAATCTAAATCATCCGTCTTTTACTTTCAAGTACCATTGGAAAGAAGGGACTTTAAAAGCCGTTGGTTATACCAATGGAGAAAAAGTAACGGAATTTACACGACAGAAAGAAGGTAAACCACACCATCTAAAAGTTGCGTATAATATCACTGATCAACCTTTCTATGCAGGTGGATCAGATGTAAGATTGGTCTACGCTTCTATTTTAGATGAAAATGGAGAAGTTGTAACCAGTTCAGAAAACGAAGTTAAGTTTTCGGTTTCTGGCGCTGGAGAATTAATAGACAATGGTAAAATTTATGCAAATCCTGCACCAGCATATAATGGTGTTGCAGCTATCTATGTGAAAGGAACCAACAACTCTGGCACTATTACGGTTACGGCAAAAGCAACAGGTATAAAGTCTGGTAAAGCAACAATTAGTACCGCGAAATTTAATACCGATGAAATTGCCAGTACTGCAAAACCGATATACGATTTTCCCATTACCAGGGTAGATATTGGTGGAGAAAAACAATTGGTACAATTTGAATGGGAAGAATGGACAGGAATTACCAATAATGATTTAAACTATACCATTAAAGAAACAAATACCCAAGTAGAAATAAGCGCCAACGAAAAAATAAATTGGTTAGGGAATGGGACAAGTATGCTCGGGGATTTAAGTTTCGTAGGTACAGACGGCCTATTTGTTGAGAAAGGAGAAATTCATTTTAAATTAAGCAATTTAAAAGCCGGCTCATATGTTCTAGAAACATTTCATCATGCTAGAAAATTGGATATTAAATCAACCAATGAAATAGAAGTTACTGTAAATGATGCAGATGGTAGTTTCACGAGAACATCAGACGATCATATTGTAAATTACTACGATAATAATAGTAGCGGTGAGCGTCAACCGATTACTATTAACTCAACCTTGGTGTCAGATGGTTCCAATCCTGTTATTTTAAAATTTAAAAATAAAATCGAAAAAGGAAGCCTTTGGCTAAATGGTTTCGTTTTAAAACAAATAAAATAAATCAACTAAACTTTAAAAATGAGGTGTTCTAAAGTAAAATCAACTCTCTTTGTAATTTTAAGCTTTATTTTTATGACAGGTTGTTCCAATAAAAAACAGCTCAAAAAAGATAAAGAAGAAAAATTAAAACCCAATGTAATTATTGTAATTACCGATGATCAAGGATATGGAGATCTAGGTGTTCATGGTAATTCAATTATAAAAACTCCAAACATAGATTCTTTTTATACAGAGAGCTCACATTTAACTAATTTCCATGTAGGACCTACATGCGCACCTACACGTGCAGGGTTAATGACGGGTAGATACGCCAATAGTACAGGGGTTTGGCATACTGTTGGTGGATGGTCCCTATTGCGTGAAAATGAAAAAACGTTGGCCAATATGTTTGCCGAGGCTGGTTATAAAACGGGCGGGTTTGGAAAATGGCATTTAGGAGATAACTATCCGTTTAGACCAGAAGATCGTGGTTTCCAAGAAACGGTAATGCATGGCGGTGGTGGCGTACAACAAACTCCTGATTATTGGAATAACACCTACTTTAATGACACCTATTTTCATAATGGAAAACCAGAAAAATACGAAGGGTATTGTACCGATGTGTTTTTTGACGAAGCTATTAAATTTATTGAAACGAATAAGGATGAGCCATTTTTCTGTTATCTAGCGCCCAACGCTCCACACGGTCCTTATAATGTACCTACAGAATATTATAACTTGTATAAAGATCTAGATGAGGCCGTTTTAGCAGATACGCAAAAGCGTTTTTATGGGATGATTACCAATATTGATGATAATTTTGGAACACTACGAACCAAATTAAAAGAACTCAATATTGCTGATAATACCATCTTAATTTTTATGACGGATAATGGTACCGCCGCAGGATATTACAATAAAAAAGGAAAGGTTACCGGTTATAATGCGGGCATGCGTGGTCATAAAGGAAGTGAATATGAAGGTGGTCATAGAGTTCCTTTCTTTATTCACTGGAAAGACGGCAAAATTAATACGCCGAAAGATATTAATACGCTTACAGCTCAAATTGATATACTACCTACACTTGCAGACCTCTGTGGTATCGCATTACCTAAAGATCATTTAGTACTGGACGGCCAGAGTATTGCCCCACTATTAAAAGGAAAAGATACCCTAAACAATAGAATGCTAATTACGGATTCTCAACGGGTACAAAATCCTAGAAAATGGAAGAATTCTGCCGTAATGCAAGCTAATTGGCGCTTAATTAATGGAAAAGAACTGTATGATGTTTCCGAAGATATAGGTCAGGTTACCAATATTGCTGCTGATAACCCCGAGAAGGTTAATGAAATGAAAGCGTTCTATGAGCAATGGTGGACTCAAGTTTCGAAAGATTTTAATGAAGAAATTTACTTTAAAATAGGGTCAGAAAATGAAAATCCTATTACGCTTACCGCTCATGACACTCATGGTAAAGAAACGATGCAACCTTGGAATCAAATTCAAATAAGAGAAGGTAAGATGGGTAGTGGGTATTGGAGTGTTGATATTCTGGAAGAAGGCACGTACGAAGTAGCACTTAGAAGATACCCGATAGAAGCTGACCTAAGCATCAATACCACCACACCAAAAATAACAACCACAGAAATGCCTGGGTTAGAAAAAAACATACCTGAAGGAAAAAATATGCAGTATACCAAAGCTGTTATAGAATTTGAACATCAATTAAAATTAGAAACTGAAGTTCGAAAAGATGCTAGCTCAGCAGATTTCGTGGTAAACTTAAAAGCGGGTAAAACTAAATTTTTTGGAAATTTTGTTGACACTCAAAATCGATCAAATATTGCCTATTACGTTTACATAAAAAAAATATAAACCATGAAATATATATTTGTAATTCTTTTTCTCTTTGTTACGCTACTAAAAGCACAAGAACGTCCCAATATTGTTTTTATTCTAACGGATGATCAATCCTATGATTTGTTAGGGTGCACAGGCAATGCTGTAGTTCAAACCCCTAACATTGATAAAATAGCTCAAGAAGGTATTTTATTTACCAATGCCCATGTCACGAGTGCTATTTGTACACCTAGTAGAATATCTATCTTATTAAGCCAATACGAACGCAAACACGGCGTAAATTTTAATTCCGGCACAAGTGTTTCCGATACTGCATGGGAAAATTCATATCCTGTGATACTACGGAATAACGGCTATTATACGGGCTGGGTAGGAAAGAACCATGCTCCCATTGGCAAAGGAGGATACGATAGCGGACTCATGGAACAAAGTTTTGATTATTGGTATGCAGGCCACGGACATTTAGGGTTTTACCCGAAAGACAACCATCGTATTTTTAACGATGCTATAGCCTTCACGCAGCCCGAAATTATCAATGAGGGGGTAGATGAATTCTTAGATCCTAATGCTAGAAAATTAAAAGGAGCACTACATTTTTTAGAAAACAGACCTGCAGACAAGCCTTTTATGCTATCTATTAATTTTAATTTACCACATGGTGCGGGTACCCGTTCTATGAAATTAAAAGAAGATGACGATGCTATCTATAAAACCATGTATCGAGACTTAGAGTTGCCCCTACCTGAAAATTATATCGCAAAAAAAGATATTAGAAGTCCTAAACTTCCTGCAGATTTACTCAAAGCAGAAGATCGACAAGAAGGGTATAATTATGTTGATACACCAGAAGGATTAAAAGAACGCTACATACGAGAATTAGAGGCAATGACAGGTATTGACCGACTGGTGGGAAATCTAAGAAAAAAACTGAAAGATCTAAAACTAGATAAAAATACGATTATTGTTTTCACCTCTGATCACGGCTTATTTGGGGGGCAACAAGGTTTAGGAGGTAAAGCTCTTTGTTATGAACAAACTACCCATGTGCCTATTATTGTATTTAACCCTAAAGCACCTAAAAAGCAAAAAGGCTTGAAGAGTGATGCCTTAGTGCAAACCATAGATATTGCGCCTACTATGCTCGCTATGGCTGGAGTTACTCCTCCAAGCACTTTTCAAGGTAAAAATATCTCATCGTTAATCACAGGTTCTACAACAGAAGTACGAGATTACGTCTACACAGAAAATCTCTGGTCTACGCATTTTGGAAATCCTAGATGTGAGGCGATACAAAATAAAGAATGGAAATATATTCGGTATTACAAAAACAACAACTTCTCTGCCTCAAAAGAAATTAAGTATGCGAAAGAAATAGGTATTCCAATCAATGAAATGCTATATAGCATGCACGATCCTCAGGTTGCCATTTACCGAGATTATATTGAAGCGCCTTTACATGGGGAAAAACCTGTATATGAAGAATTATATAATTTAAAAAACGACCCCAATGAGCTTTCTAATTTAGCAAACAATCCACGACAATCAGAGGTGCTCGCTAACTTAAAAAAACAATGGAAAGTAGAAATTACAAATGCTAGAGGCACTGGTAAGGCTGAGGTTTACAGGTATACAAATGACCTTTACCCAGATGGCAAACATTAAAATACCTGAACTTAATGTATAAAGCCAGTTGTTGATGTCATTAAATCATAACATAACAATCAGCCTCTAAACCATGACGTATGGTTATACAATAGAAGTATACAAAGCCTAGCTCATATTATAATTTTAAGATGTTATGCTTTTTGCATAGCAATTATTCTAGTGAGAATAAAACTAGTAATTCTCTCGGTAAATTGACTTATCAAACAAACTATTTCAAAATGAAAAAAATATATGTTGCCTTAATCTTTTGCGTTGTTTTCAACATCCCTTTAGCGGCACAAATAGATGCTCCCACAGGTAAAAAATGGATAAAAATCGATCAGCTTTCAGATGATTTTGAAGGAGAAAAATTGAACACCAAAAAATGGGAAGCTGATCCTGAGGGTCATCCTGATTTTGGATGGATAGGACGCCCTCCTGCTCTTTTCAAAGAAAATGCTATTACACTCAATGATGGTTTTATGGAAATTGAGGTGGGTAAATTAGAAAAAACCTTCACTAGTTTAAAATACAATACACCATCTATATACAACTATTACGGTGGTATTGTTAGAGCTCTTCAGCCCATATCTTACGGCCATTATTTCGAATCTAGATTTAAAATGAGCAAAACTGAAATGGGAGGTGGTTTTTGGTTAATGTCTAGAAACACTTGTGGAAAAAAACATGAAATAGACATAACAGAATCTGTAGGAAGTGTATCACCTTTAGCCCAAGAGTGGGGCAAAGTTTGGGATAAAATCATGCACTCTAATACTATATTCCGAAAAACTGATTGTAATGAAGCCACTAGAAGTCAAAATATGATGCTTCCAGAAGTTAATAATTCAGAAAAATTTTACACGTATGGGTGTTGGTGGAAAAGTCCAACTGAACTCTTGTTTTACCTTGATGGAAAACATGTATACACCATAAAGCCACCTGTAGCCTTTGATCAGCAACTGTTCATTCACTTCTCTATTGAAAGTTATGATTGGAATCCAATACCTGAAAATGGCGGTAAGGTTCTAAGTGCTAGCAAAGAGGATAGAACTGCATTTATTGATTATATAAGAACCTACAAATTAGTAACCAAAAAAGACTAATTCAAAATAAGGTCTCAACACTATTTTATAAACTATGAAAAAATACACATCAGTAATACTCCTAATTTGTTCCCTGCACTTTTTAGCGGCACAACATAGCAGCGTAGACATTTTAAGAGATTGGAAGTTTAGTAATTATGATCACGGAGCTGCCTTTCAAGAAAATTTTAATGATGCCGATTGGGAGCATGTCACTGTACCTCATGATTGGGCGGTTAAAGAAGATTTCAACTTCACTCATGACATTCAATTAACCATGGTAATTCAAGATGGTGAAACAACTCCAAAATACAGAACCGGACGTACAGGAGCTTTGCCTTATGTTGGTATTGGCTGGTATCGAACAAATTATACGGTTTCTGCTACAGAATTAGAAGAAAATATAGAACTACTCTTCGATGGTGCTATGAGTAATGCTAAAGTTTACGTAAACGGTGCTTATGTTGGAGCAAGACCCTTTGGTTACATTTCTTTTCATTTTGATATTACCAAATTCTTAAAAGCTGGAGAGAACACTATCGCTGTACGACTAGAGAACTTTAATAGTCAATCACGCTGGTATCCTGGAGCTGGTTTATATAGAAAAGTCTCTGTAAAAAAGAGAAATAAAACCCATGTTAAAACTTGGGGAACTTTTGTTTCTACTCCTCAAATTACAAATAAGAAAGCCTTAGTTCATTTAGATTTAGAAGTCGTAGGTGAAGGAAAGTGTACGATATTTAACGAGATAATAGCGCCTGATGGAAAAAAAATAGCTCAAAATTCAAAAGATATTTCTTTAAGTGGAGAAGCAAAACTATCTGAAAATTTTAAAATTCTAAAACCTCAGCTTTGGGATATTAAAACACCTCAACTTTATACTTTAAAAACTTCCATTTTAAAAAATGGAACGGTCGTAGATACCTACACGACCACCTTTGGAGTTAGAAGTATTCGATTTGAACTGGATGGGTTTTATTTAAACGATGAAAAAATACGGTTTAAAGGCGTAAACATGCACCATGATTTTGGCCCTGTAGGTGCTGCTTTTCATAAAGAACTATTTATCCGACAAATGAAAAAAATGAAGGAGATGGGCGTTAATGCAATTCGGTTTTCTCATAATCCACCCGCGCCAGAAGCGCTCGATATTTGCGACGAAATGGGCATTTTAGCTATTGATGAAGCCTTTGATGAATGGCAATTAGGAAAAGTTTTAAACGGATATTCTAAACATTTTGATTTGTGGGCTAAGGAAGACCTTAGTGATATGATTTTAAGAGACAGAAACCACCCTAGTATTATTATGTGGAGTATTGGAAATGAAATTATGGAACAGTATCAACATGATCCTAACAAAATTACTTCCTACCTAAATACTATTGTAAAATCTTTAGATACTACTCGAGCAACCACCGCAGGCTTTAATTCAGCTAACAATGCCTTAGAAAGTGGTATGGCTGCCACCGTAGATGTGGCGGGGTTTAACTATAAACCAGGAATTTACCATAAAATAAGAGAACACTATCCAACTATAAAATTCTACGCTAGTGAAACAGGAGGCTCTTTGAGCACCCGAAATTCTTATAAATTCCCTGTTGTTTTTGATACGTTGCAAAATCAAAGAGGAACATCTGTACATACAGAGCTATATGCAGACGGGCAACCAGGAAATTATGAGAACACGAACGTTCCATGGGGTTACGCCCCATATAAAGAGTTTGCATCACAAGAGTATAATGATTTTGTTTATGGCGAATTTGTATGGACGGGCTATGATTATTTAGGCGAACCTTCTCCATACCATACGGCAAAATCAAGAAGTTCTTATTTTGCCCCTGTGGATATGGTAGGGTTGGAAAAGGATAAATTTTACTTGTACAAAAGCGAATGGAACGAAGATACAGAGGTGTTACATTTCTTTCCGCATTGGTCTTTACCGGAAATGAAAGGTAAAAAAATCCCTGTGGTATGTTTTACGACATATGATAAAGCAGAATTGTTTGTAAACGGTAAGAGCTATGGTATAAAAACCAAAAATAAACCAGCAATACCAGAATTTCTAGCAACAGACATAAAAAAAGAAGCCTCCGGAGGTACAACTATGGCTCAGCTAGAAGCGTATGCTTTAGTTTGGGAACAGGTAATTTATGAACCGGGGGAAGCCAAAATTATTGCGTATGACAAGAAAGGTAAAAAAGTAGCAGAAACCAGGCGTGTTACTGCTGGGAAACCTCATCATATCAGCGTAAAAAATGAAACGCAAATAATTCAAGAGGGCGAAGTAGCTGTATACGTTGTTTCCGTAGTGGATAAAGATGGAAATTTATATCCGCACTATAATAAAAACATGAAGATTGAAGTCAGCGGAGCTGCTCAATTTTTAGCTTCGGGAAATGGAGATCCTACTAATGTACAAAACCTATCAAAACCTACTAGAGCCTTTTTCAACGGTCAAGCCGTGATCTATGTTCAATCTATTGCTAAAGGAACCATCGTATTAAAAACGAATTCTGAAGATTTTGAAGGTACAAACACTACGGTAATTGTAAAGTAAATAGGGCTTCTTAGCTTACATAATACGGATAATAATAAACTCCGCTTAGATTAGGATGCTAAGCGGAGTTTATTTTATTGAAATATGAGGCCTTAAAATTTAACTACCAGAGAGCTCATCACTCAGATTTATATTAAGCCTTTACTCTTTTCTTGCAATTACGTTTAATGGTTCTGGGGTTTCTGTTCTATTGATTGATGCATCATGCTCGGTCTCATGCAGATTAAATCTAGGAAGTACTTTATTTAATTCATCCCTTTCTTTTCTATGTGCTTCAGAAACTTCATTCCAATCCTTTATTTTCTTAAAACTGATTAAATCATCGGGATTCTCACCAACGTCCCACCAATCATTTTTGCCATCTTTTAAAACAAAATCACCTCGAATAATCTGCATGTCTTTATGATAGCCATAGATCCATTCCCGATGTTTTTGTTTATCCGTAGTTAAAAAAGGCAGTAAACTCTCTCCATTAACCTCATAACTATCTGGTATTTTTACGGATGCAATTTCTGCTATCGTTGGTAACATATCAGACATATTTACTAATATATCTTGCAAGCCTTTTTTGGTCATGTTCATTCCTGGAGCGTAAATAATTAAAGGTACATGGGTTCCTTTTTGAGAAACGGGACTCCCCTTTCCATAGCCGCTTGTACCATTATCTGCACAAAAAATAAAGATAGTATTATTAGCTACCCCCATTTCCTTTAATTTATTCATGTAACGCCAAACCTGATAATCTAAATAATTAACATGATGGTGAATACCACTTTCAGTAATGGTACCGTGGGTATCATAAACTCCCTTATCACCCGTTACGTTTGGCTGTATTCTTGTATACGCTTTTCCATCCCAACTAATCTTTGGTGTGCCGGGCCATTTATTTTTACTATTGGGATTTAAAAAATCCATTGCATCATGACCTAAATGACTGGTATGGTAAATAAAAAAAGGTTTTTTCTCCTTTTGTTTGCGCTCCATAAAATCGAAAATAAAATCTAATTCCACATCCGGTCCAAATGTATTTAACCCAAAAGTGTCTTTTGCCGCTTTATTATTGGGCCACCATTCTAAAGACTCAGAAGCCTTGGGGTGATTTAATAATTGCACATGGGGTTTCCAATACCAACCAGATTGCACATAAGACGTCACTTCTACATCAGTATCTGCATTAACTATTTTTTTGACACCGTTGACTTTTCTAGTTTCCAGTCTAAAATCTGTAGTTGCTATAGGCGTATTATAAGATCCTTCACCAGGGGTAAAACAACCCTCATCAAAATTAAAACCTTCAATTTTCATTTGTGTTTTCCCTGCCCAGTAGGTCGCATACCCCCTTTATTAGCAATATCTTCTAGTGTATAGGCAGCGCTATCGTACAGGTTCCAGCTTCCTTTTTGGTCAGGTGCTTTTCCTTTATCGCTATTATGCCACCACTTGTGCTGGTGTGCATACCTGCCCGTCATCATCATAGCTCTACTCGGAGAACATATGGTAGCAGCCCAAGCTGTTTTTACATAGATTCCTTCTTCTGCCAAATGATTTAAAACAGGAGTTTGGGCTCGGTATTGCATATCTGAAGTATCGCCCCCTTTAGGTACGCTCCATACTGAGGAGCCATAAATAGGTAATTCTCTAGCACTAATATCATCGGCATAGAGTAAAATAATATTAGGCTTCTCTTGAGCAATACTCTGTTGTACAATCACTAAAAAAAATCCAAAAATGGCACTTCTAATAATTTCTAGTTTCATAGGTTCAAAAATGATGATGCGTTAATCTATTTGCGTTATATAAGTATAGTAAACACCGTATGATGTCTCATTTTCAATAAAATCATTAATTAGAAAAGTTTTGCCTTTTTGTAAATGCACTGTAAAAACTACTTCTTCTTCTTGAGGTTTGATGCCTTTTTCGAGTATTTGATTGGCTATAGATATCTTCGCCTTTGTTGGTGTAATTCTTTTATATTGAAATAAGTTCTTTGGGTTTTCGTGGGGCACATCCCAAATAGCTCCAGGGCATTCTTTGGGCCACCTACGAAGGGATATTAAATAATCACCTTCTTGTTCAACATATATTGCATGAGTATTGTTGGTATTTTTCATTCCCTCTGCCACCTGTTCACATTTCCAAATACCCTCATCCTCGCCAATAGCATGTTGAATTGTAAGTTTAAGTTCTAGCTGCTCTTTAGATCCTATATGATTCAAAGGCAATTCAAAATAGGTTTTATTTGTTTTTACAGAATCTAAGAATACTTTATTTTCCTTTAGTAATTGCACAATTATTTCTGGATACTTGTCTGCTAAATTTTGGTGTTGTTGGGGGTCTTTGGTTACATCATACAATGCCGTACCATTAATCAATCGCCATTGATTTTTCATAATACATGTGCCATCTTCATCATAAGGTGGTCTCCAATCTTGACGATTGTGTAGAAAAATAGTGCGATTAGAAGCTAAGGACTCTTTGGACAAAATGGATGATGAAAAATCAAGTCCGTCTAATGGTGTGCTTTCAGGTACATTTAAATGACATAATGCAGCCAATGTGGGTATTAAATCTACATGCGCAGCAATTGTATTTACATCTCTTCCCCCTGCTATCTTACCCTCAGGCCAACGAATAAAAAACGGTACACGGTGGCCACCTTCTTCTTTATCACCTTTTATACCCCTGTAGCCTTTGTTATAGCCAAACTTACCGTCTCTACTATATCCAAATCTAGTACCATTATCACTCATAAAGATAAGAATGGTATTTTCTAACAAATTTTGTTCCTCTAAATACTGGTGGAATTTGCCAAAATTTTCATCTATACTGGCGATCATACCATAAAGATTTGCACTACTAATTTCTTTACCTTCTAATTTCTTATAAGGCTCTGCATATTTTTCTGCAACAATTAAAGGGTCATGTGGTGCATTTAAAGGCAAGTAAACAAAAAATGGGTTCTCTTTATTTTGACCAATAAAACGTGTCGCTTCTTCAAACCATACATCTGTACAATAGCCTTCAAATTGTTTTGGCTGATTATTTACATAATACACATCATCAAAATAACTATTACCCCAATAATCTGACAATTCTCCAATACCACCGGCAAGATGGTGTATAGCCGTATCAAAACCAGTGTCTGTAGGTCTTGACGGAAAGTTATCGCCTAAGTGCCATTTTCCAAATAAGCCTGTTTTATACCCATTCGCCTTAAAAATATCAGCTATAGTAATAGCATCTTCAGACAAGGCATCTCTTCCTTTAAACGTTGCCCAAGTCCCATTATTAATAGGATACTGCCCTGTCATTAGTGCGGCTCTCGTTGGGGTGCATAACGGACTCACATGAAAATCGGTCATGCGTACAGCTTCCTTATAAAAAGCGTCTATTTTCGGTGTTTTTAGCCACGGATTACCCTGACACCCTAAATCTCCAATACCTAAATCATCTGCTAAAATTAGAATGACATTAGGAGGATTCTCTTTATTTTTTTGCATCGAAAACCCCGAAAAAAAAGTTATAAAGATTAGTAGTCCCATTAATTTATGGCTCATATCTATTTTAAATTTCATTGAGTGTTACTCGTTCAACCAAGGTTCTTTACTTTCATTTAAATAGGTAATGAACCAACCACTACCCCAGCCTGCTGCCCAAAGCACATTTTCATTATAGGGATCTGGTTTTACATCTACCATTTTATCGGGTTGCCCTAGACCCTTATTTATTTTATTCCAATTTTTACCTGCATCCGTCGAAAGATAAATCCCCGGATTCTTAAAATTATCTGCCATAGATATTGGTTGACTTGCGACACTTATCACTAATAACTCTGGTTTAACAGGTGATGATTCTACCTGCCACACAAAAGGAGCTTTAAACAGCTGCTGCCATTTCTTTCCTTTATTTTTACTTCGCCATACACCGCCTTCTTCATAACTACCCGTACGGCGCCCCGTAGCGATGTAGAAATATCCATTATGGCGGTCAATAAAAATAGAATTGACGGCTTTTATTTCTGAAGGGAGTGTCATTTTCTTCCAAGTACTGCCTTTATCGGTAGTGCTGTAGAGTCCGCCATTAGCATCGTTCACAGCAGCATATAAGTTATTCGAATTTTGTGGATCCATTGTTATTCTGCGCACACTAGCATTTTTATGAAAACCTGTATTATTTAATTCCCAAGTATATCCTCCATCAAAAGAACGATAAAATCCATAGCCTCCTTTGGTTAATTTAGGTGCTTTACTACCTACTTCTGAAATAGGACTTTTAACCGTACAGAAATACATGTTCTCAGGATTTTCAGGATCTATAGTTAACGAGTATTGGGTAGCTAGACCTTCCCAAGAGTTATTCGCGGCATCAAAAATAGTAGCTATATTTTCCCATGTCTTGCCAGCATCTTTACTTCTTCGAAATTTACCTCTGTGTTCTTGGCGCCACGCTAAAGAATATATTGTATTTGGATCTTTGGGGTGTACTGCAACGGTAGCGGTGGAATGTTGCCCATGATTGCCACCATAATCCTGTACTTGACCATCTAGCTGCGTAACTGCTACTGCTTGTTTGTCTGGCCAATCTTCTAAATCTGTAGTTTGCCATAAACCATGTTCACCGCTTGCCAATAATCGTCTTTCATTAATTCCGGTTTCCAATAACATAAATCTACCAGGTAAATTACTACCTCCACGGCCTATCCATTTATTACTTCCTACAGAAGTTTCGTAATCATCTATCTGCTGCCATGTTTTACCATGATCTGATGATTTAAGGGTCTGTTGGTCTATACCGATAAATACTTCTCCTAAGGAATTAATATTCATCATACGATTCCCTGAACGTTCCATTTCATGGTCCATATAGGTTTGCAAATGCGCAAATTCAACATTGGCACCTATAGGATTGTTTCTCCCTTGCCAATAGGCTTTATCTTTTTCACTAAGCCAATAAGATCCCTGTCTAGCGCAAGCAAACCAAGACGCACCTCCATTTTCTGTTTTCCAAACATCGCCAGCTCCAAAACTAAAATCATGCTTTTTATTGAAGGACACATAAATTTCGTCAGAATTTATGGGATTCACCACCAAACGATTGAATACCGGCAGGATCTCTGATGGTAAGTTAGTATATGTCTCTCTGGCTTCATTTTTAGAAAGATTAAACCAAAAACCAATAGTTTTATAATACCGATCTATCTCCGCCGAAAAATTAATTTTAGTTAAATCGATTGCAAGGTTACTGGTAATATTCTCCCAAGATTTTCCGTAGTCTGTACTCTTATACACCCCTCCTATTGAGCCTACTGTATCTCCGATGGCACGATACCTTGTTTGCTCAACCAAATACAATATAAAGGTGCCTGTTTTTTCATTATAATAAGACGTAAGGTCTCTAGGTAAATTGTTGGGCAAACCTTCATGGCTCTCATGCCAATCTACACCGCCATTAGTACTGGTATAAAACCCGTAATTTGTGGCTATAAAAATGGTCCTTGGATTTGTTGGGTGATAGATAATTCTGCCCACATCTAAGTCTTTTGAAATATCTGAGGCTATTTTAGACCAGGTTTTTCCGGCATCAACTGTTTTTAAAATATAGCCATAACTAGCGCGGTCATTAAGAGTTCCGTGAGGATTAGCTAAACTTCTATGATTATCTTTAATATTCCAAAAATCTCCCGCACCAATTAACCATTCATCATCATTTTTAGGATGGATAGCTATTTTGGTATGCGCATTACTAGGATGTTTGCCTTCTATTCTTGGAATCTGATAAATTGAATGCCAATTTCTTCCTCGATCCTTAGACGTATATACCACTCCACGACGTTCTATAGCTACGCCAAAATCAGGGTTTTGCTTAGAAAAAACAATATCCAACACGCGTTCCATATCAAAACCACTCCCGTCAGAATCTTTTAAGGTATGCCAAGACTTTGCTCCGTCCCAGGTGCCATAACTTACGTGCATATCTGGTCCCATAAACATGGTTTCTGGATCTGAAGGATGTGTCCAAAACTCTTCATTGTAACCAGACATTCCTGGTCCAAAATTTTTCCAAACTACCGTTGAATCCGATATAACCTTTTCTGTTTTTATCTGTTCAAAAAAAGATTTATTAGTAGCAGATTTGCTCTGTTGTGAGTTTGTAAAATTACTTGCTAAAAGCGCCATAGTGATGCAAGAAAATTTGGCAAATTTTTTCATTTACTTTGAGACTATTTAATAGCTCAAAACTACTTAAGTTATTACCTATAGCCCTACTCATATGTTTTTTCCAATAGAACGTATGCTTTATTTCGCCTCGATTTCTTTTTTCAGCAAGCCATAGAAGAATCGCTCACCCTAATTTAAAACAAGATATAAGGAGATTCTGGCATAATTATTCATCTTTTTTAATACCTCTGCCTTCGGGGTGTTGGTTTATAGTACCCATACCCTGTGAAAAATAAACTTCGGGCTTATGCCAAATACCGGTACTCTTAAAAGCTGGTTCATCATAATCTAAACTCAAATCGCAATCAAATCTTCCTAAAATTGTATATCCTTTTCCTGGACTACCCGCGTTTACAAAATGAGATAAGCCCCAAGTAAAACCTCTGCCATCTTTAGTGTCCGTAAATGCGTCTGGAGCAAAAGGTGCTGCCGCTGTGGGAGTTAAGGAAACACTCGATGCCATTTTAAAATTTACGCCATCCTCAGCATATTGTATGGTTTCACGCTCGTTACCATCCTTAATAGCTAAGGTAGCTACACCACCTTTATAGGGCCAGTATGTGGTCTCATGAACTGATTGCATCACTGGATTTAAAGAATGCTTTTTATAAGGCCCTAAAGGATCTTCTGCTATTGCCAAACCATGCCCTACAGCATAGTTACTTCTATTATCGGGCCATTTGTTATATGCTGCTTTGTAATACACATAAATTTTTCCGTCATGTACCAGAGGCTGTGGATCATGCGTAGCTTTATGGTCCCATTCTCCTTCTTTACCAAACGGAATTACTTTATCTCCGCCATGGGTCCAAGGGCCATTGGGCGAATCAGCATAGGAAATAGATACAGGACACAAATCTCCCCTTAACCCACTCGGTTCATCAAAAGCTTGGTAGTACAAATAGTATTTGTTTTTCCATACCAAAATATCGGGCGTAGCCACAGAACGCCATCCTGATTTTGGTTTTTCTGGACGTGAAATTGCCACCCCTTGTTCTTCCCATTTAATTCCGTCTTTACTGGTAGCATACCAAATATCACATAAATCCCAATCGGTAGAAGGTATTTCATCCGTAGCTTCTGCCGCACGATTCCATCCAATAGGAGGCACTACCGTATGCCTTTTGGTGTACCATACATAATATTTACCGTCAACTAAAATAGGTCTTGAAGAGTCTCTTCTCGAGATAGTCCCATCACCATTATTATAGTCAAAACCATTTAAACGCGTATACTTAAATTGAGAGAAAAGTTCGTTGTCCTGTACTCGTGGTGCGGGATAATCAAACATTCTTTCTGAAGAAGCACTAAGCGGAATATTTGGTTTTTCCGTAGGCATTTTAAAAGGAAAAATTTTTGAAGATTCAATTTCAATACTCTCTTTTACCGCTGTCTCTTTTTGCTCACACGAAATGGCGGACACCACCAAAAATAATAAGATGATCTGTCTAATATTGCTTAGTAACTTCATAATTATTCGTAATATATTTATGTTGAATTTATCTTGATTTGAAGGACAAAATGTATAAACCCCCAATGGTTCTTATAGTAAACCTAAAGATCTACTATAAGAACCTGACTAAAATGAGCTTTGGGAATTTTATATGTTATTGCTTTCTTCTAAAATACTTTACGTAATCTATTTTCATGCTTGTACCATCTATGGCATCGGTTACTTCTCCTGCATGATCTAATATCGCTAAACTTAAATAGATATTTAATTCTTCATTACATAGGTTATTTGGAATGGTACGAATTAATTTATTATCAAAATAAAATTTAATTTCATTGGCACTCCATTCCATTCCATAAAGGTGATAATCGTTTGCATAGTTATATTCCTTTTTCACATCATTACTCCCTATTTCTACCCATTGATTATTTACGTAAGCCTCAATTTTATAATCTGAGATTAAAGCATTCCAATTTGCACCACTTTTCCAACCGTTAACAAATTGTATATGTCCTATATTTTTTTCTGATGGCCAATTGAATTCCAACCACTTCTCTCCGTTTTTCTGAGAAACCCAGCTCGTAGTAGTGCTACCATCTGCAATATCAGAAACATCATAGGTATCATTTAAAACGCCGCTAGATGTAATGGTAACCTGACTATCTTTTGAAAGGTTATTTAAACCTGCAACAGCAGTATCTGCAGTATCTGATTGAATATCTAATGGAAAACTACAATCAGATTTTGCCTCGTAAATACGAAACTCTCTAATATGAAAATGACTGGCATTACTTGACGAAAAGCGAATACGTTTCGTTTTTACAGATTCTTTTAGTGTATGTGCATATCCTGGAGATAACCCTTCTGTATACGCTAATTGATTGCTTTCTGACGATCCATTTTCCCAATGATGACGATTGGTGTTTATTTCATTAGGGAAGTGTCCTTCATTAACATCTAATTCACAGGTAACTCCAGCGCTATTATTCCCAACTCCTTTTTCATTTGAAAACAACCAAAAAGAGTTATTCGTACCACTTGCACCCGCATATTTATATTTGGCTTCATAATACCCATAAGAAAAGGTTTCTTTCGTCCAAATATTTCCACAGGTCCAATCTTGCCCCCCACGTTGTTCTTTTTTGGCTTGTAATTCTAGCACTCCATTTGCTACCACTGCGTTTTCTCTCCAACGGCTACATAAAATATGACCACTTGAATTATTTTGAGAAGTCCATTTATTTTCTAATGCTGCATCTGGATAATCAAATTCATCACCCCAAACTAAATCCCATTGAGCGCTATCAAATTTTTCTGTTGGACTAGACAAAACCGTATGGTACGTATCTGTAGCACAGGCTATTCCCTTTGCTGTTTGTTCTGCATTTTCAAGCTCTTCTTGCTTTGGTTCTTCGAGGTCATTTGAGGAGGAAGCACAGCTTTCTAAGCTAATACCTAAAATTAGTAAGGCGGGCACAAGAACTGCTAAATTTAATTTCATTTTTTTCATTATTTTTTACTTTAAGACGATTAATTTTTATTTCTCTTTTTTAATGTTTCTGCCTTCGGGGTGTTGATTTATAGAACCCATACCTTGTGCAAAATAAACTTCGGGCTTATGCCAAATACCGGTACTCTTAAAAGCTGGTTCATCATAATCTAAACTCAAATCGCAATCAAATCTTCCTAAAATTGTATATCCTTTTCCTGGACTACCCGCGTTTACAAAATGAGATAAGCCCCAAGTAAAACCTCTGCCATCTTTAGTGTCCGTAAATGCGTCTGGAGCAAAAGGTGCTGCCGCTGTGGGAGTTAAGGAAACACTCGATGCCATTTTAAAATTTACGCCATCCTCAGCATATTGTATGGTTTCACGCTCGTTACCATCCTTAATAGCTAAGGTAGCTACACCACCTTTATAGGGCCAGTATGTGGTCTCATGACCTGATTGCATCACTGGATTTAAAGAATGCTTTTTATAAGGCCCTAAAGGATCTTCTGCTATTGCCAAACCATGCCCTACAGCATAGTTACTTCTATTATCGGGCCATTTGTTATATGCTGCTTTGTAATACACATAAATTTTTCCGTCATGTACCAGAGGCTGTGGATCATGCGTAGCTTTATGGTCCCATTCTCCTTCTTTACCAAACGGAATTACTTTATCTCCGCCATGGGTCCAAGGGCCATTGGGCGAATCAGCATAGGAAATAGATACAGGACACAAATCTCCCCTTAACCCACTCGGTTCATCAAAAGCTTGGTAGTACAAATAGTATTTGTTTTTCCATACCAAAATATCGGGCGTAGCCACAGAACGCCATCCTGATTTTGGTTTTTCTGGACGTGAAATTGCCACCCCTTGTTCTTCCCATTTAATTCCGTCTTTACTGGTAGCATACCAAATATCACATAAATCCCAATCGGTAGAAGGAATTTCATCCGTAGCTTCTGCCGCACGATTCCATCCAATAGGAGGTACTACTGTATGCCTTTTGGTGTACCAAACATAATATTTACCGTCAACTAAAATAGGCCTAGAAGGGTCTCTTCTCGAGATAGTCCCATCTCCATTATTATAGTCAAAACCATTTAAACGCGTATACTTAAATTGAGAGAAAAGTTCATTGTCTTGTACTCGTGGTGCGGGATAATCAAACATTCTTTCTGAAGAAGCACTAAGCGGAATATTTGGTTTTTCCGTAGGCATTTTAAAAGGAAAAATTTTTGAAGATTCAATTTCAATACTCTCTTTTACCGCTGTCTCTTTTTGCTCACACGAAATGGCGGACACCACCATATACAGCATTGCAATTTTTTTAAAATTATATAGAATCTTCATAGTATAAATTTTGTTATTTTAAACTTTTCTTTTTGATAGGATGGTAATGAAACCAATCTACCTCAAATGTAGAATTTGTAATCTGATCTTCTCTAATAGGTGTTTTGCCATATGAAAAAAACAAACTTCCTACATACCAATATAATGGTTTAACTGCTTTTCTAGGAACCGTTCTTAAAGTTGGAGGAATTGTATTATCTGTAAACGTAACTTTATTTCCTATTCTTACCCAAGTGTCTTTATCTAGTTTCCACATTTGCATATAATCTGGGTGATACTCCATTGCTAAGGTCTGCCAATCTCCATGCCCTTTTGCTCCAATAACCTCTTCCTTATACTTATCTGTTTTTCCGTCAATCATTATGGCTTTTTTCCAGCTAAAAGAAGGTCCTGGTTCTATATTCACTTTAACTTTTTGTTTTAAAGAATCTACCCATAAGTAGGCTGGTGCATCTGAACTCCAATCTGTATGCTCTCCGCCACCAGTAGAAAATTCCATAATATCTATTTCCATCCAATTACTTTCTTTCCCAGTGGTTCCAGGAACATTATTTCCATGAGTATCATCCAAAGACCCCCAAACGGAAGGATGCCAAGCATTTCTTTTATTATGATATATTCCCGTTGTTTTCCATTTAAATGCATACCAACCAAATTGAAAATAATCATTAGAGACTAGAGCTCCAGATTTACGCTGGTCTTTGAGTCCAAAACAAATTAATTTTCCGTCTTTTTCCTGTACAAATTCAGGCCCCTGACCCAAACCGTCTTTTGTAGAAGCTCTGTAGTGCCATTTTTTAACATCAAAAATATTGTTGTTTCTGTGTCCATTAAATTCATCAGAAAACTTATTAGAAGGTTTAGACGTATAAACTCCCATTAGTTCTTTTGGTATATCTTGAGCTTTCAGGATAAAAGCTGTGAACAATAGTGTAGCTCCTATTATATATTTTAACTTTTTCTTCATCATATTTTATTCTTTCCAATATTTATAAATCTCCTTTAATTGATAGTAGGCTTTCTTTTTATTTCGATGCTCATCTACTATTCCCCATTCTCTAAAGCCCGAAGCGGGTGTACCTTTATAATTACTACGGTAATCGTTATAGCTCCAAAGAGAAACGCCTGTTATCCAAGGGTACTTTTTCAATTCTCTTAAATACTCCACCATGTCTTCACTTAAAAACCCATCTGGCGCTGGTCCTATTTGACCTATTCCTATTTCAGAAATAAAAATGGGTTTTCCTGGGAATTTCTTATGTGTTTTTTCTGCCAGTACAGGTGCATTTCCGTAGCTATTCATCGATATAAAATCTACCTTCTCATAAGGCTCCGTTCCTATTTCCCCTTTTCTATACGTGGTTATACTCACATAAGTTTTTAGCCGCGTACTATCTAATATTGCCACATAATCTAACATAGCATCTACGTAACCATACTGCCCTTTGGTTAAGGCCTTATCATCCCAATCATCCCCAGGATTTCTCAATTCATTCCCTACACTCCAAGCAACTACAGAAGGATGGTTAAAATCTCTCTCAATCATTGTTTTCATCCATTGTTTGGTTAAAGGATTATCTGGAAAAGAATTAGGGTCTTCATCTCCCCAAACGGGAATTTCTTCCACTAATAAGAATCCGTTTTTATCACAAAAATCTAATAGATTTTCAGATAAAGGGGCATGCATTAGTCTTGAAAAATTACATCCCAAAGACTTTATATCCAAGATATCTTGTGCTATTAACTGATCTGGTTCTGTATTGCCATAGGCCGGATGATCGTGTACACGATTGACACCGTTCATACGTACGGCACTATTATTTAAATAAAACTGTTCCCCTCTAACTTCAAATTTTCTAATCCCGAAATTATCAACTGTTTGATCCTGCAACATACCATCTACTGCTACATCTGTAGCTAATTGATATAAGTTTGGCGTATCAAAATGCCACAAATCAAAATCCGATAACTTTCTCGTAAATGTTACGATGACTTCTTCTACCTTTCCTGCGTTTATAGTTAATGCAGTTTCAGGCAACATTTCTTTGCCTTTAATTGTTGATTTTATAGCAACATTCATTGGCGATTTTCCATTGTTTTCTATTTTATACGTGATGCTGAAATTCACAACTTCATTATCAAAATCGGGTACCGAACTAATATGCTGGTATACCAAGCGCACAGGTTCATGAGCCTCTAAAACCACGGCTCTACTTATACCGCCCCACGCCCACCAAGCACCGCGTTTAATGGTATTATCTGCCATTACCACCAAATTGTTTGTTCCTGTTTTATGTATATAAGGGGTTATATCAAAATCAAAAGGCAAATAGCCTCCTACGTTTGTTCCTAAAAACTCACCATTTAACCAAACCTTTGCCGTTTGATAAACGGCTCCAAATTTTAATCTAATGTGCTTGTCTCCCCAATTTTCAGGAAGTGTGAAGCTTTTTTTATAATACCCTTTACCAACATATGTGGCGTATTTTTCTCTAGTATCCCAATTGCCAGGTACGGAAATGGTATCCCAAACAATATTATTTTCTGCAATCACATTCGTTTCGTCTATTTCATTAGATGCTAAGAAATGCCACGATCCATCTAATGATAGTTCGGTAGCGGTGTTATTTTCTGATTTACTACTACAAGAAAAAAGTAGCGTTAGTTCAACTAAAAAGAATAGAATGCTATGTATAATAAGTTTACGCTTCATGATACTATGTTCTTTTACTTTAATAATTCCTGCTCCCAAGCTTTTAAGATAGTTTCATCTGTTGCATCTGGTGGCAAACCTTTTTTAAGCATTCCATTAATAAAGTAAGCTTCAGAACTTTCTTTGGCTTTCTGAATTGCGCCTAGAGATTCCGCAATCATATTTTTCTCGGTCCTATTCAACAAAGCGTTTAGTTTTGAGAATAACTTTTTCTTTGTCTTTTGAAATTCAACATCTAAAGCGAGATTACTAAATTCACTAGGATCATTTTGTAAGTCATACAATTCAAATTCCGGTCGCTTATCAACCATTAAAGCATCATATGGCGCTTGTAATTCTCCCTTTTTATACAAGACATTGTATAGCGTAAATGCTGGATATTGCAACTTTTTATAGGATGATACTTGCATATATGGCAGCTCTGGTCTACGATTCCAAATTAATTTATAGCGCCCATCTGATATGGAACGAATATCGTCAACCGCATCACCACAACGTTGACGAAAGCCATATACATATTTCCTTTTTTCGCCATTTAACACCGTTTTTCCATCTATATATTTAGGAATTTTGATACCTGATAATTTTAAGGAACTTGCTGCAACGTCTACCAAACTAATCAACTCTTTTCGTTCTCCTACTTTGTTATATTTCTTTGGATAGCGTACAATTAACGGAATTGCCAAACCCCCTTCATACAGCCATTGCTTATCGCGAAGATGTGGACGCCCATGATCTCCGAATAAAATTACAATGGTATTATCTGACAAGCCATCTTCGTCTAGCCGTTTTAATATTTGCCCTACACTTTTATCTGCTTTTTGTATGCTCTCTAAATACAAAGCCCAATCGGCTCTAAGTACAGGATAATCTGGATAACACGCTGGGAGGGTAACACTATCTGGATGAATAGGATTAGCTTTATCTCGTACAAAAACACGATGTGGTTCATGAATTTGAACTTGCGCAAAAAATGGTTGACCATTTTCTCTTTGTTTCCAATCGGTGCCATCAAAAAAGTTGTTTCCCAAGAAATTATAATCTTCTTTACCGGGCTTTGACATATCATGAGCCCATCCGTTCGAACAGAAATAATCGGCATCTTTGAATAGTTCCATAATTGTATGAACCTCTTCTGGCAAATTTTGCATTTCAATGGTTCTATGGTTGAGTGCGTTTATAGTATTAGGGTATACTCCTGTTATTATTGATGACCTGCTTGCAGAACAAACAGGTGTGTTGGCATAAGCATTTAGATAAGTGACGCCCTGCGAAGCGAATTTATCTATATTCGGAGTTTTTACATCATTGTTACCATAACACCCTATTTCTCTTCCTAAATCATCACAATTAATCCAAAGTATATTCGGACGATCCTGAGATTGGGTCCAAGAAAAACATATCAGAAATAAATATATAATTACATTTTTAAAAAAAAAGCGGCTTAATAGATCCATCTTATTTGTATTATTATAAAGTATAAGTAACTATCATGTTGTTTACAATTCCTTAAATAGTTTGTAAAAACAATATTATAGGAGTTTATTCTTTGCTTTTATTCTTTGGTAATCTGTAATGGAATTTGAATATTAAAGGAATGCCTCACATTATTTGCATCTATAGTATCCGCAGCACATAACAGAGCAACAGGAGCTCCATTTTCTATAAACACTTGCGGACGCTCTAAATGATCAAACTTGGTACTAGTGCCATCTTCCCATGTGACAGATCTATCTGAGATTTCAAAATATTTTGCTTCATCCCATTTAATTCCATCATCGGAATCATAATGTACTAATGAGAATAAACGTTTATTTCCTTCATGCTTAATTCGTTTTACAATAGCGCGGTATTTTCCGTCTTGGTACCAGATGTAAGGATCTTCGGCAGGAAACGTTTCTCCTTCAAACACAAATATTGGATTTGAATACTTTTTGAAAGGTCCGGTGGGCGAATCTGCAATGGCGACCATGTGCACGACAGGGCCACCCGCGGGTAATTTATTTTTTTTACCCACCGCTTTATATACCATTAATATCTTACCATCTGCCATTTCGCATACAGATGGGTTTGAGGTCATTAAGGCGTCATATGCTTTATCCTCATCATGTGTAATATCTAAAACTGGTGTATCAAATCTTTTCCATGGCCCGTTAGGACTATCAGCAACGGCAACTCCTATTCTTTGATTGTTTCTATGTTCCCAATTCAATTTTGGTTTCCCTGGGGCACTTACAATCTCTTTATTTCCAGTATTCCCCATATAATATAAGTAGTACTTGCCTTTAATTTTAAGAATAGTAGGGTTGTGTGTTGTAGCCCCGTCCCAATATTCTTTACCCCTATCTCCCAAAGCCACATCTTGATAAGTGAATGGTCCAAATGGACTTGTAGCCGTAGCATGTGCTATTTCTGAATAATTAACCCATTCCCAACCAATATCTTTTGGCCATCTGGAGTAAAACATATGGTACAAACCATCTTCGCCTTTGGTTAAGGTACCTCCCCAAACACTTTTTCCCGCTTCTTCAAAAACAGAAGATTTAGCAACTTTCCCTAAAACTATCTTATAATTCGCTACGTTTTCTGAGGTTGCTTGTTTTGGTTTTTGAGCACATGATCCTAATAATACTACTACCGACACTATATAAATTATGTTTTTCATTACTTCACTAGTTTATGATTTGAATAGGAGACCAATGGCTAAATCCGTCACTATCCTTTTTCCGTATTTGCAGGTAGTATGTACCACTTGCTTTAATGGGGATGGTCATCATCCCTTTAGTATAGGTTGTAATTTCCTGATCTAAGTGCGAACGCGATGTTCCGTAACGAGCCGTATAGGACTCATCATTTAAAGCGCCAGAATAGCCAACCACAATATGATCATCTCGTATAAAAGCATCCCAAATAATTGGTGGTAATTCTTGTCCACTACTTGTTAAGGTGATTAGGGTAGGCTCAGCTCCCTTACCATTTACAGCTATTAGTTCAGCTTTTACAGAAGAGTTAGGTAGACTATCAACGGTAATATAATTGGCTATCGTTTTAGCAGTTTGAACCGTTTCTCCTTTTAAGTTTTGGAATTGTATAAAATATTCCTTGGCCCCTGGCACTGCCTCAAAATATACTCTGGCAGAATTTCTCCCCCCAACTATTGCTGTAATCTTAGGAGCTACAGGCTTTTTTAGGGCAATATTTTTTTCAACCCGGGTGTACCCATTCGGACTTAATAAAGCAATATGCATGGCTACCGCTTTTTTGTTTTTTACAGTTATAGGAATTTCTCCTGTCCACACACCATTCTCCGGAAGTAATACTGGCAAATCTTGCGTTTTTCTACCACTTATTTCTCCTTCATCATTTATAAATTCCCAAACCAATTGATAGTCTTTCATGGTAAAACTAGGAAAGTCATTTCTTGCTCTTATGGGAATCGTTATTGTCGCTTTCCTTTTATGAAAGATAACATCAATATCTTTTACAGGACTGGTTTCTTTTTGCAATCGCGAATAAAATTTTCGTTTTTGTCTCCATGCATTTACAATTCCCCACGTTCTATTTTCTTCTATATTTGTTCCTATGTATCCACTTCGATAATCATTATACGTCCATAACGAAGTACCAATAACAAAATCATTCTGTCCCCTAAAATTATCATTCCAAGAAGAATTTTCTTCTAGATCTTCATCTAATGTAATCCCGTTTAACTTTACCCCATATTCTGAAATAAAAACAGGTTTGTTAGGCCATTTGCTTCTAATACTAGAAATTACTTCTTGCGGCGTTCCTTGAAACGGATACAAATTATGCATTATGATATCTACATTAGAGTTTGGATCTGTAGTTCTCGTAGCATCTTCACGCCCACCAGTATTGCTTACACAAGTCACTAATCTATACGGATCTAATGCTCTCACATAATCCATCATCATGGTAGCATAGTCATAATGGTCAGCCAATTCATTACCAACGCTCCACCCAATAATACTAGGGCTGTTGCTATCTCTATCTATCATCCCTTTAATCCATGATTTAATCAAAGGATATTCTGGAGCTGTAAATTCTGCATTATCCAAATCGCGAACATTGACTTCTTCAAACAGTAAAATTCCCTTTTCGTCACAACGTTCAATCAATTTTTTATTCTGAGTTCCATGCATGATACGCATAAAATTAGCTCCTGCATTTTTCATTAAATCTACATCTTGATCAATAAGCTCTTGGGGCTCTGAAGACCCCCAATAACGGTGATCACTAACTCTATTAAAGCCTGACAACCGAACGGCTTCACCGTTTAACATCAAATTATCTTTGGTCAATGTAACTTTCCTAATTCCGAATCTACCTTTTAACTCATGTACTACTTTCTTGTTTTCTGAAATAGTACTTGCTATTTGATATAAGTGCGGATTATCAAAATGCCAAAGCTCAACATCAGCTGCAGACAACTCACCAGTGAAAACAACTTCACTCATAGAATTTGCTGGTACTATTACTTTTTCAGTAAACTGTAGTACCTTTTTTTTATTTAAAATTTGACTATTCACCGTTAATGTTCTAGCCGTAGTACCACTATTCTCTACCTTAATTTTTAAATGCAACTCTGCTTTACCCGTTTTTAGATCTGGATCTGCATGTATGTATTGATGCTTTATGCGCACCTCATCATTTCTAACCAATGTTACATCTCTGATAATACCACCCCAATTCCACGTAGCACCTACCAAAGCATTATTATCAGTTTCAACAGCCAATACATTGTGGTTATCTAAACTTATATTTTCCGTAACATCTATTTCGAAAGGCGTAAAACCACCTTGATGTGTGCCGACAAACACTCCATTTAAGTACACTTTAGCTATATGGTAAACGCCATCAAATTTTAATCGAATTCTTTTTTTGGGAGTAGCTTTCCAAGCTGCAGGAGTTTCAAATGTTCTTCTATACCATGCCTTACCAGTGTAATTAGAAAATTCATTAATCATCCCATAATGCCCAGGAACTTTCAAGCTATTCCATTGGGAATCATCAAAATCACTTAAAAAAATAGTCTTTTTCTCTAATTCAGCTTGCGCTATTTTTTCGTTGGATACGGGTCTAAATAATACAGCATCTACGGATACACCCACACCCGCTATATCTGAAGTAATTTCTATGGCAGTGCGTTTATCTTTTTCAAAGGTGAAAATTCCTAAACTCAGCCATTCGTCGCAACGGGTACGTTGATTAAAAAACTGTGTATCTTTTCCTTTAGCGTGATGTATATTTATTTTTGTATTTAAATTTATAGCAAAAGGAAACCGTACAAACACTTCGTAATATCCTGATGCAGGCAATTTGGGTACATATGATACACTAGCATCATCTTGTAAACTACTAAAGTGATGTTTTAAATATGATGCGCCATAAAAACGAGATTCCCTTTCTCCTTTTGTAGCAACGATCCAATCTCCTTTAAGTTCAATTTGATGTTCATCTGTATTATCAATAATTAAGTCCTCTTCCTGAGCCCTGATATTATTGTAGTTTGATCCTTCGCCATAGATGGCATTAAACTTCCACTTTCCATTTAAATCCAGACTTTCTTCACCAGCTTTCAAGCCTGTATTGTTTTGTGCATAGCCTAATACACCGACAAGAAAAAACAATAATAGATAGCAATTTTTCATAATTACGTACATAAGATTTCAAAAATTGAAGCAGGTACATTTTCAGAAGGATGAGATACTTCTATAACTAATTCCTTTGTTTTAATAGGAGTATCAAATCTGTAAGAATTGATGGTTTGATAGTTATCTGCTTTTTCTACCAATACCTTTCCTTGACTATCCTTTATGGTATACTTACGAACACAAAACGGAGTAACATCTTCTGGATGCCCCATTAATGTAGATTCCATGGGGTGATCATAATCTGTATCAAAGAAAATTTTAATTTCTTGTAGTGCTATTTCCTCTTTCCAAGATATGGTAAGCTTCGGATTTTCATCTTCCAAATCGGCAACCCAGGCATTTGTTGTGCCCCAAGGTCGTACATACCCATTTCCAATATTGGAGGTGTCAAAAGCAGCTATAGCCGGAGAAATCTCCATGGCAATATTATGTCCTTCTGGTCTACGCTGGGGTATCCAAAACTCAAAAGTGTCTACTCCTAAACCCTCAGGTGGAGTTTGCTTTCCATTATTAGAAACCGCCTTATTCACCCCATTAAAAACGGAAAGTACCCCGGAATAGCGTTTGCTAGAGTTCCTTAAATTTACCTTCGCATTTTTCAAAAAGGTTACAAAAGCATATTGCATTTCATTCACACTTTCATTAAATGCAAAAGAAACACGTTGTTCTCCTTTTTTAAGTTCAATCGTAACCGTTTCTAAAAGTACATCTGGTGTATAACTTTTAGCATTTGCTGAGCTACGTAGCTGCACCTCTAAAGTGGTATCTTCATCGGAATTGACACATACGGTAAATTCATATTTTGTATGAGCATTTAAAGGAAGTAATTGAGCAGCGGAAGTGCCTAAGTTTGTCCACTCACCATCAAAAGGAATGGATTTTAATTCCAGCGATGAAGATGCTGTAACTGTACCCAAATTTATTAAATTACTAGTTTCTTGAATAGGAATATTAGGTATGCTCTGGCCTATTATATTCAATTTATCTTGCAATAATTTAAGAAAATCTGCTTCTAATAGTTGCTTTGGCAGGATGTTATTATGAGTACAAATAGCGGCCGCCATACCCACTGCTTGGGCACAAAACCCGGTAGTGGCCATCACCCGTGTGGAACCAAATGCCACATGTGTGGCACTTATTATTCTACCTGCATAAAAAAGATTTTCTATATCCTTACTTACAAAAGAGCGGTATGGAATTTGGTAAATTCCCTTAGAATGCCATTGCGTACAACCAGAAAGCTTACTATAAATACCATCTGCCGGGTGTAAATCTATTGCCCACCCGCCAAAAGCAATGGCATCATAAAACATTTTTTGTCCTATAACATCTTGTTGCTTTATCATATACAAACCATCAAAACGCCTACTTTCACGTTTGCCGGGAACCGTACCTACCCATTCAAGCGTATGGTTTTCTACATCATCAAATTCACCAGAATTTTTTATATAATCCCAAACACCGTAGATAACTTTCCAAAGTTCATATTTTATCTCTTCAGTATCATAAATCGTATTTTTTCTACCACCAAACTCAAACCACCAAAACCTACATCCTTTATCGTCTTTTCCTATAGCTTTATACCTAGGAATTTCGGTAATATCTTTTAATGCAAAAGCTGGAGGCCTATAAGTTACTGGATGATTTTCACGTTTACTATAAAAATACATGGAGTGGCCCAGCAGTTCTCCGTATGATTTTTCTGGAGCAAATAATTCTCCAAATTCTTCTTTTTTTTCTGCTCCCATTCTAAAGGAAGCACCCGCTTTAAAAGCGACAATGCCATCTCCTGAAGCATCACAAAATAAAGGAGCATTAACAATGTAGGTCGTTGAATTTTGAGAATTAAATGCTGTAACCGATTTAATGTTGTTTTCATCTGATTTTTCAATATCATAAACACTAGAATTTAGCAGCAATCTGATGTTGTTTTCATTCAAAACCTTTTCCAATAAAACCGTATCAAAAATAACCGCATTTCCTTCCTTGTTACGGTACATATTTTCTACTAGAATTTCATCAATAACGCCTCCTTCACGTGCCCAACGATTATTGTTTCCCATGTGCGAAGTGGCTCCTAGAATCCATAATCTAACTTCCGAGGAAGCATTACCTCCCAATACAGGTCTATCTTGAATGAGTACGGTTTTTATTCCTTGTCTCGCCGCTGTTATTGCAGCACAAACTCCCGCTACTCCTCCACCAACGATGACAAAATCAGAGACTAGTTTAATAGTGCTATTTCCTCTTTCTTGCTTGCTGTACTTTTCTAGTAACATAACTGCTGTGCTTATTTTAAACTTTTATACGTAATTAGACTTCCAAGGCTTGCAACTACAACCCCCATGATACCTACCATAATTACTCCTGTAGCTGCAATGAAGGACAGTATCAAAATAATAAGACCTGTAACCGCTATTCCTATTCCTATGACGCGAGTGCCTCTGTTATTATCTGTATTTGTAGTATCCTCTACGATAACCAACTTACCGGCAACTTGAGCCGCATAAGCTTCGTATTGTTTATTTTCCGAAAAATTGACTGTTAGATAAAATTCATAACATAGGAGTAAAACAATAGGAACCCCCACTCCTAAACCCATTTCTGAGGCTCTATCTAGTTTAAGATCTAATACCGTCGGACCCAAGAATTTAAAAAAAGCATTGATTGCTAGAGATATTAAGGTAACCGTTAAGATACTTGTGCCTGTTTGCTTTTTTGAAAATAATGCCCAAAGCGGTGGTAAAAACATAGCACCACCTGTAAGTGCCGCTAGTGTCATAACGACTTCTACAATACCTCCAAAATACGGAACAAAGAGTGCAATGAGTATGGTGATGATCCCCAAAATAATAGTAGCTAGTTTTCCTATTTTCACTAAACCTTCATCCGTAGTATTAGGCCTAAAATGTTTATACACATCATTCGCCAACACTCCCGCCGAAATATTCAAGGTGGTATTTACAGAACTCGAGGTAGCGAAAATCATTCCTCCAAGCATTAAACCTAACATCCCCACAGGAAGTACTTCTTTGCACATTAATAAATAAGCCCCTTCATTAGCTAAGCCACTTAATTCTGGATTCAGTACTCTATAGATCATAGGAGGAAGCATCCATATTAATGGACTAACGGCATATAATCCAGCAAAGAGCCATCCTACTTTTTTTGCATCCTTTGGTGTTGCAACACTCGTGTATCGTTGTACATATGCCCAATTTCCTGCAATAAAAAATAGATTATACAAACCAAAAGCTACTAGAAATAAGGGAGAATATTCTTCATTTACAAATTGAAAGAACGTGTCTGGAGCTTTAGAAATAAAAGCATCAACTCCGCCTATTTTATCAAATGATAAGGGTACTACGATTAATACTACCGCTGTAAGCACTACAAACTGAAGCACATCGGTAACAATAACGGCCCATAAGCCTCCAACAGAAGTATATAGAAGAATGAGTATTCCTATGCTTATAATACTTACATTAATGGGTATTCCTGTAGAAACCTCTACAATTTTAGCCACAGGATATAAGAAAGCTCCCATCGTGAAAATAGATATTAATAAAAATAAGTACGTGTATATTTTTTGAGTTCTGTATCCTAGTCTATCCGTGATAAACTCAGCGGCAGTCATGGCCTTAGTTTTTTGCCACTTTGGGGCAATAAAAAGACCTATTATTATTCCGGCAATACACATGGTCCATTGGATAGATATGGCTACCCATCCGCTTTCATAAGCGATAGCTCCCCAAACAACAAAAGTACCTGCAGAAAAGAAACTCATGAATAAAGAAAGGCCACTCATCCACCAAGGCAATGCACCTCCCGCAGAAAAATAAGATTTCATGTTCTTGCCTGCTTTAGAAAAACTCACTCCGCAGATAAAAATTAATAAAGTAAAGACTACTATAACCGAAATATCGATACTTCCCATAATTGAAAAAAGAGATTGAGTGGTAAATTAGAATAAAAGCATCAGTATTTCTGATTAGCTCATAAAAAGTGTCTTCGGAAACGTTTCCGAAACGCAAATATTTACCGGAAACGTTTCCGATATTTGCCGAAAATATTATTATTAAGTAATATTACGCCATGAAACATATTACTATAAAAGATGTTGCAAAGAAATTAAATGTATCTATATCAACTGTATCTAGAGCTTTCAATGATAAATACGATATAAAGGAAGAAACTAAAAATTTAATCCTGAAAACGGCTAAGGAATTAGGTTATAAACCAAATCCTATTGCGAGAAAATTAAGTCAGCAACGCTCTTTTAATATTGGCATTGTGGTTCCTGAATTCAATACCAATTTTTTTCCAGAGGTCATGTTAGGGGCACAAAAAGTATTGCTCGATGAAGGCTATCAAGTATTGGTAATGCAATCTAATTCTTCTTGGGAAATAGAACGAAAAAATGTCGAAACCTTAGTAGACAATATGGTAGATGGCTTAATAATATCATTAACTTCTGAAATTAAGAATAACGAATATTATAAGAGTCTCATTGCCTCGAAGATTCCCATTGTTTTTTTTAATCGGACAGTGGAAGAAATAGCAGCTTCTAAAGTTTTATTTGATGACTACAAATGGGCACTATTTGCCACGGAACATTTAATTGTACAAGGATATACTGACATTGTTCATCTAACAGGAACTGTAAATCTAACACTTACCAAAAATAGGTTGAGAGGTTTTGAAGATGCTTTCAGAAAGCATAAAATGCCTGTAGGAAAAATAATTTCATGTGGATTTACTATGGAAGATGGTGAAAGAATTGCTCAAGAAATGATTGATAAGAATCAAATTCCTAGAGCCATTTTTGCTGCAAATGATTCTTGTGCTATTGGAGCCATGACCATCTTTAAAAAAAATGGAGTAACAATTCCTAATGATATTGCCATAGTTGGCTTTACAGAGTCTTCTTTAGCAAAACACACCCATCCCTCCTTAACTTCGGTTGAGCAACCCACAAACGACATAGGTCAAACTACTGCTAAATTACTTCTTGATCAGATTAATAATAAAGGCTTATTTGTTCCCCAGACAATCATATTAAACGGAAGATTAAACATTAGAGATTCATCTGTAAAAATTAAATAGCGGTTACTATAAAAGTAGATTCTTTCAATTTCACTCTCTTATAGGGAATTCTCGTCCTATTTACTATACAAATAAATCATTTATGGTAGTATAATAGCTATCTCTTACCCTTCTCCTATAGATCTATTTCTACTTTTATTTTTCATAAAACGGTTATTTTTTATTTAGATTTTTGAGCACTAAACTGAATGTATAGATAGCCTTAATACACTGAAAAATGAAATTAAGATTTCTAATGTTCTTCCTAAGTTTTGGATATACATTAACCAGCTTTGCGCAATTAAATATTTTATTCATAGAATCTGATGATCAAAGTAATCAAACAGTTGGTGCCTATGGAAATAAGGCTATAAGTACCCCAAATATTGATGCTCTAGCAAAAGAAGGCACTTCATTTACTGCTGCCTACAATATGGGTTGTTGGTCTCCCGCCGTGTGCATACCAAGTAGAACCATGCTTATTTATGGAAAATACTTATGGAAATCTCAAGAAGTAAATAAAAAAAATGCCCCAAAATCTTTACCAGAGAAATTACAAGACCATGGGTATTATACCTATATGACAGGGAAATGGCACGCCATGGGAAAAAATGTAAAAGAGATTTTTAATGAAACGGGAAGCATACAACCTGGACAATTGAAAACCTATAACTCGGAAGGAGGCCATATTACAGATATTACGGCAAACGAGGCTATTGACTTCCTCAAAAGGTATAAAAACGACAAGCCCTTTTTTGCCTACGTGGCTTTTAATGCTCCGCATGTTCCCAGACAAACCGAGCAAAAATATTATGATATGTATCCCTCAGAGGAGATGGTCTTACCTCCAAGTGTAATTAATAATACTCCGCTTAATACAAACGTAAAATACCAGTATACCAATGATCCCTTACAATCTAAAACCATGCAACAACGGGTGCAGCAAAACAATGCTATGGGTACTCATATGGATGACCGTATAGGGGATATAATTAACACCTTAAAAGATCAAAAGCTCTATGACCGTACATTGATTGTCTTTACTTCTGATCACGGAATTAATTTTGGAGAAAATGGTGTAGCGGGTAAGGTTTGCCTCTATGAGCCAAGTGTTACCGCTCCTCTAATTATAAAAGCTCCAAGTATTACTCCAAACAGTAAAATTTCATCCCGCGTTTATCTGCAAGATGTGGTACCTACCCTATTTGATTTGTTAGACCTTGAAGTAAACGAACCAACAGATTTTAAAAGTTTAGTACCGCTCTTAACCCAAACAGGAAAGGCTAGAAGCTCTATTTATTTAGCCATGTTTGACGATCAACGAGGTATCATTTCTGAAGACAACAAACTAATAGTTTACCCTAAAACAGGAATCTTAGAATTGTATGATTTAAAAAAAGACCCTTGGGAAACAAAAAATCTTATTACTAAAAAGAAATCAAAATCTACTATCATTAGTCTTTTGAGCCAATTGAAAGAGTGGCAATTACAAACCGAAGATGAAACAGATTTAGCCGAAATCTATTCAAAATATGAACAATAACATGAAACAGTTTCTGCTTTTACTACTTCTTGGTTTTACTCTTATTTCAAATGCTAGTGACTATAATGTATTGAACTATGGTGCAAAAGCAGACGGAATTACTAAAGATACCAAAGCCGTGCAGGCTGCTATTGATGCTTGTACTAAAAACGGAGGGGGAAATGTGATTATCCCTGCCGGTAAAACCGTTGTCATAGGCACTATTTACCTAAAAAACTTTGTAACCCTTTATATTGAAAATGGAGCTGTCTTAATAGGTAGTCCAGACATAGAAGATTATACCACAGACACGCATAAAAATACGTATAAGAACGAGCCGCATATGGATCGTTGCTTGATTTTTGCGCGAGATGCACAATCCTTTGCGATTAAAGGTTTAGGAACTATAGACGCCAATGGACATCCAAAAAACTTTACAAAGGCAAAAGGCGGAAGACCAATGATGATGCGCTTTCTTAATTGCTCCAATATTCAATTAAAAGAAGTAACCCTTTTAAATCCTGCCGCTTGGACCTCAGCATGGTTGTATTGTGATCAAATTGTGGTAGATGGTATAAAAATTATCAGCCGGGTTAACAATAATGGAGACGGACTAGATTTTGACGGTTGTACCAATGTACGTGTTGCCAATTCTTCTTTTGACACGAGTGACGATTCAATTTGTTTACAAACCTCAAGACCCGATAAACCCTGTAAAGATATTGTAATTACCAATTGTGTTTTTACCAGTAAATGGGCTGCTATGCGTATTGGCTTGGCATCTAGAGGAAATTTTGAATCGATAACCGTTAGCAATTGCACCTTTCATGATATTCAAGATTCGGGTTTAAAAATACAAATGAATGAAGGTGGCGAAATGAAAAACATGATTTTCTCCAATATTGTAATGAAGAATGTACCCAGACCAATCTTTTTGACCTTTTGCCAACAACGAGCAGGAGTAGATGCTCCAGAAACTATGTTCTCGATGAAGGCCATGCATAGCTTTTCATTCAACCATATGATTATTGACAACAGAGAACTGGATAAAAATTCGGTCATTTTTTTAACAGGAATGCCTGATAATTATATCACAGACATTCAATTGAACAACATACAAATGACAGTAGCAGGTGGTGGAACACAAGTAGATTCCGATAAAAAAGATATTAAAGAATTTACGTTAGAAACGCTTGATGGTTGGTGGCCAGAATTTAGCAAAGTAGGTACATTACCCGCTTCTGGCGTTTATGCCAGACATATTGACGGTTTATACATCAACAATTTTCAACTTACTACCATTTCTGATGATAAACGCAAACCAATAGTTTTAGATGATGTTCTAAACTTTGATCTGAAATCTATTTTTTTAAATAGGAAAAAAATAATATCAAAAGAATTAAAACCGCATTAGAAATGAACTTTAAATCGATTGTTCTCATAGTTATATTATTTATTTCTAGTTGTCTTAAAGCTCAGGATACACCCAACATTGTTTGGATTGTTTCTGAGGACAACTCCAAACATTACATGAAGCTTTTTGATGCACATGGGGTGAGCACCCCTAATATTGAAAAGCTAGCCCAAAAGGGAATCCAATTTAACCGCGCATTTTCAAATGCCGCGGTCTGCAGTGCTGCAAGATCTAGTATTATTACAGGTGTATTTGGTCCAAAACTAGCAACACATTATCATAGATCAGAACAAAAAGTAACACTCCCAGAAAATATAAAAATGTTTCCCGAATATCTGCGAGATGCCGGGTATTATACGAGCAATAATGCAAAGGAAGATTATAATATTATTAAAAATGATGTGGTTTGGGACGATTCTTCCAATAAGGCAAGTTGGAGAAACAGAAAAAAAGGACAGCCCTTTTTTCATGTGTTTAACATAGGCACCACCCATGAAGGAAGTTTACATTTCTCTCAGAAAGAAATGGAGACATCAAAAACGGAGACTGCCCTAGAATCTGTATTTGTACAACCCAATCATCCACAAACAAAAACCTTTTCATATACAAATGCATTTTATCTAGATAGGATTAGTAAAATGGATGCTGAAGTAGGCGAAGTAATCCGGGAATTAGAACGTGACAACCTATTAGAAAGCACTATCATCTTTTACTATGGAGATCATGGCGGAGTTTTACCCAATAGTAAAGGCTATTTAAAAGAAACTGGTTTACATGTTCCTTTAGTAGTCTCCGTTCCTAAAAAATACCAAAACCTATCCCCTTTTTCAAGTGGCACGGCAACAAATACCTTCGTTAGCTTCATAGATTTTAGTGCTACGGTATTAAACTTAGCCGGTATTACAATACCCGAAACTATAGACGGAACACCTTTTTTAGGTACGAACATCTCAAAAAATACCCTGCTAAATAATGAAACGTATGGTTATGCAGATCGGTTTGATGAAAAGTATGACATGGTCAGAAGCTTGCGAAAAGGAAACTTAAAATATATAAGAAATTTTCAACCTTTTATGGTAGATGGGCTTATGAATAACTATAGGTACAAGCAATTGGCGTATAAAGAATGGAAAGCACTTTTCGATGCTGAAAAACTTAACGACATACAATCACAATTTTTCAAACCTAAGGTTGCCGAAGAATTATATGATGTTGAAAATGACCCTTATGAAACCATTAATCTTGCGAACAATCCTGCATTTCAAAAAAGCTTAAAACAGCTTAGAAAAAACCTAAGTGGTTGGATGAGATCAATGCCAGACCTTTCATTTTATCCAGAGCACCTCATCATTGAAAAAGCTTTTTCTACCCCCATAACTTTCGGGACAGCCCACAAAAAAGAAATATCTAGTTATTTAAAAATTGCCAATTTACAGCTTATTCCGTTTGAAAAGGCAAAACTAAAATTAGCTAAGTATTTAGATTCTTCTGATGACCTAGAACGCTATTGGGCATTGATTACGTGTTCTAGCTTTAGCACACAAGCAGCTGTATTTTCTAATCAAATTCAGCAAATAATGAGGTCTGACTCTTTGTTGATCAATAGAATGCGCGCTGCAGAATTTTTTGGTATTACCGGAATATTGGATAGTTCTAACTATTTAACAGAGATGTTATATGACTCTACCAATGAAAAAGAGGCCCTTTTAATACTCAACACTATCGCTTTACAACAAGACTATTATCAGAAATACCAATTTAATATAGACATCAAAAAATTAGACAAGGCTGTTTTCAACAACAAACTAATTCAAGAAAGGCTCAAATATCTTAATCACGAATTACAGTATTAAAACGATAAAACCAATCCTTATGAAATCAATTCTAAATAAACTAAAGATTACCCTACTTACTAGTTGCCTATTTGCTGCCGGTTCGGTCATCGCACAAAAATCTCCACACTTTAATGATGGTGAAGATCCAAAACCAACTACTCAAAAATGGAAACTGGTTAAAAATATGTCCGATGAATTTGAAGGCAAAAAGGTAGATGAAAAAAAATGGCAAATTTCAGGTCAAGGTTGGATCGGTAGAGCGCCAGGCTTATTTCAAGCAGAAAATATTAAAGTTGAAGATGGCGGTTTAAAGATTACTACAAAACTACTAGCGAAACCAGTAGTAAAACAAGGCAAAGAATATACCCACGGGGGTGGTTATGTAGGTTCTAGAAACGGAATGACATACGGATATTACGAGTGCGAAATGAAAGCTAATAAAACCTTCATGTCTTCTACTTTTTGGATGATAAACGAATCTAGCGAGCTTGAAGGTTGTGATAAAAGAACAGTAGAATTAGACATACAAGAAAGCGTTGGTCAAATTACCAATGATGCAGAATGGATGAAGAATTTTGACCAATCTATGAATTCCAACACACACAGCAGAAATATTCCTGAAGGGTGTGATTACGAAAAAGGTTCTAATAAATCTGGCGCTTTAGTTGGAGGAAAAGTATATGATGATTTTCATGTGTATGGTGTATGGTGGAAATCTAAAGACGAGGTACAGTTCTTTTTAGATGGTAAATTTCTTGCGAAAGTAACACCGCCCGCAGATTATGACATTGAAATGTACTTAAGAATGGTGGTAGAAACGTATAACTGGAATCCGGTTCCGGAAGATGGCGGTATGTCTGGTTCAGTAACCGATAGAACCACTACTTACAATTGGGTACGGTCTTGGGAATTAGTAGAAAATTAAAAAATACATGAACAAAATACACGTGTTTATTGCAACTAAAGTAATACTACTAATGCTCTTTTTTATAGCAGCATCTTCATTTACCGTAGCCCCCAAAATCTATAATATTAAAAACTATGGGGCAAAGGGCGATAGCCTTACCATTAATACGAGTGCCATACAGAAAGCCATTGACAAATGTGCCAAACAGGGTGGCGGCATCGTATTGATAAAAGAAGGTATATTCATTAGCGGAACCCTATTATTAAAGGACAATGTTACCCTACAAATACATGAAAGTGCTAAACTTGTAGGCAGTTCAAATCCGCAAGATTATGTAAGCATAGATACGTTTACAGATGCTGTTGGTCAAGAAAGAGGTACTTGCTTAATAGGTGCCGTAAATGCAAGAAATATAAGTATTACAGGAAAAGGTGTAATCGATGGCAATGGGTCTGCATTTTTAGCTAAAAATCTTAACTTAAAAAAGAAAGCATTAAAAATCAATGATGATACATTTGGTCGTAATCGGACATTTTTGCTTCGGTTTGTAAAATCAAATGAAATAACCCTAAAAGGTGTGACATTACGAGAAGCCGCTGCGTGGGCTTGTCATTTTTATCAATCACAAAACATTTTAGTCGATCAGATTACCATTTATAATCACGCTAATAAAAATAACGATGGTATTGACCTAGATTCTAGTCATGATGTGATTATTAAAAACTGCAACATCGATTCTGGTGACGATGCCATTTGTATAAAATCTACGAGTCCGTTACCCACTTATAATGTTCAAGTTTCTAACTGTACCTTAAAAAGTGATTGGGGCGCCATAAAATTCGGCACTGAATCTATGGGAGATTTTTACAATGTAGCTATCCGCGATTGTACCATTTACGATACTAAAGGGGGCGGCATTAAAATATTGAGTGTAGACGGGGCAAACATACATGATATCACTATTGAAGATATTACGATGACCGATGTGGATATGCCTATATTCATTCGTTTAGGAGAGCGATTGAATAACTATAGAAATGCGGAAAAACAAGCTGTAGGATCCATAGATAAGGTTCTTATCAAGAACATACAGGCAAGTACAAGAAGTACCAAAAATTCTAGAGTAGCACCACCATCAGGCATATTAATTACAGGTACGCCTAACCACAAAATAGGACGACTAACACTTAAAAATATAGCTATAACATTACCTGGCGGTGGCGTCTTATCTGATATTTCAGAAGTGCCAGAAGATGAAACCAGATACCCAGAATTCAGCTTTTTTAAAGTACTACCAGCCTACGGAATGTATGCAAGACATATTAAAGAACTACAAATGGAGGCTCTGGCATTTAAAACAATATTACCAGAGCAACGACCAGAACTATTAATACAAGAATAACACACATGAAAATAAAACCATCCATTTTACCTATTATCGCTTTACTCCTTTTACTTTCCTGTAAAGCCACCTCACAATCGTTTCCATTTAAATTACCAAACGAAAAACCAGATATATCCTTAAGCACCTCTATGCAACGTAACTATGATGGTTATATGGCGCCTAGACCAAAAGACAACGAGCTTTATTCTCAATTTAAATACACCGAACTAAAAGGCTTAGATTATAATAATCATGACGGTACGATAAGTAGAAGAGATCCTTCTAAAGTCATTTTTGAAAATGGAAAATATTATGTTTGGTACACGCACCGCCATACAGAAACTCCACCTAAAGGGGCTAAATTAGCAACGGAAACTATTCCTTCTGCAGATTGGGATTTGGCTGAAATCTGGTATGCCACAAGTACAGATGGTTTTACTTGGAAAGAGCAAGGTGTTGCCATTCCACGCCCGCCAAAACCTAATTTAGGACATCGTTCTGTATCAACAGCAGATATTTTAAAATGGAAAGGCAAGTATTACATGTACTACCAAGGTTTCAGTGAAGCAAGTGGTACAAGGGGCGATGATTGCCCAGTATTAATGTCCTATGCCGATTCTCCCGATGGTCCATGGACGGCTACGAACAAAATAGTGATTCCAAACGGAACAAAAGATGCTTGGGATCAATTCTCTATTCATGATCCATATCCATTGGTTTACAAGGGCAAAATATACCTGTATTATAAATCTGATTTTGATGGGCAACCAAACTTGGTACGAATGCAAGGTTTAGCGACTGCCGATAGTCCTTTTGGACCATTTACTAAAAACCCGTTGAATCCAGTATTATCGTCTGGGCATGAAACTACACTCTTCCCTTTTAAAACAGGTATTGCCGCACTAAGTATTAGAGATGGCAATGAGCACAATACTATACAATATTCAGAAGATGGCATTAATTTTAATATTGCTTCCATTACAGAATTTATGCCAGACGCAGCGGGTCCGTTTATCCCAGATGCATTTACAGATACTCAAAATGGTAGGGGAATTAC
Organism: Cellulophaga sp. HaHa_2_95; assembly: GCF_019278565.1. The sequence goes on from NZ_CP058988.1 coordinate 3,925,092, forward strand.
CTGGGGCATATCACATTTTACTAGTGTAAATGGTTGGGACACAAACCATGCTATTTTAACTAGGTTTGATTGTGATCTGAGTTTAGATGTTGATGACCAAGGCATGAAAAAAGCACATGTATACCACAAGCCTGAATTTTATTATAAGCAGGGATTAAATAAAGAGCAACAAGAACGTATTCGTTTGCAAAATGAAGCATTACAACAGAAACACTAATGAAAATATCAGGTCTATTTTTTAAATTCATAGGGTTATTTTTTATCCTTAATGTATCCACCTCTTGTTTTGGACAAAGAAAAAAAAGTATACCCAATGTCTTGGTCATTTATACGGATGACCATCGATATTCAGGCATTCATGCATTAGGAGGCATGGAGGTTCAAACTCCAAATATGGATGCTTTAGCTAAAAACGGAGTGGTATTCACTAATACGTACTTAATGGGTGCTTTTACAGGAGCTACCTGCGTAGCTAGTAGAGCTATGCTTTTAACAGGAACCAACGTATTTCAATTACAAGGGGCCGGTCATACTATTCCAGAAAAAAATACGACCATTGGCGAAACTTTTAAAAATGTAGGATACATTACCCATATTATTGGAAAATGGCATCAAGACGGTGCTTCTTTAAAGCGAAGTTTTACCTCTGGTGATAAGATAATGGGCAAGGGAGTTTACCTCGTAGATCATTTTAGAATGCCTTTCTACGATTGGGATAAAGCCGGTGAATTTAAAAAAGAAGATGCTTATTTATTAGTGTATGATGAGCAAGGAAAAATAGTCAAAGCACCAATTCCCAATGATGCTCAAAGAGGACCTACAGGAACAGAAAAAAATGGCCCACATACTTCTGAGGTTTTTGCTAATGAAGCCGCTTCATATTTTAAATCCTATAAGAGCGAAAAACCATTCCTAATGTATTTGGCTTTTCATGCCCCACATGATCCGCGCCAAGCACCACAAACTTTTAAAGACCTTTATGATATTGATAACATTCAATTACCACCCTCTTTTATGGTACAACATCCGTTTGATAACGGCCATATGTTTTTACGGGATGAACAATTGGCTCCTTGGCCAAGAACTCCACTGGTCGCCAAAAAACAGCTAGCAGATTATTACGCCATTATTACCCATTTAGATGCACAAATAGGCAAAGTTATTACGGCATTAAAAGAAAGTGGACAGTATGAAAATACTCTTATAGTTTTATCTGGAGACAGTGGCTTGGCAGTCGGCAACCATGGGTTGATGGGAAAGCAGAATATTTATGATGAAGATGGTGTTCATGTGCCGCTAATATTTTCCGGTAACCTCATCAAGAATAAAGGAGCGCGTTATGATGGTTTTGCCTATATCCATGATATTTTCCCAACTATCTGCGATTTCACCAATGTAGAAGCTCCAAATACGGTTTCGGGTAAAAGTCTAGTACCGATTATAGATAATGAAGTTACAGCTGTTAGAGATTACACCTACCATGCTTACCGACAGTTTCAAAGAGCCTACAGAAAAGGTGATTATAAATTGATAGAGTATGTACGTGCTAAAGATTTTTCTAAAAAGGATGGCGAGACAGAAGCAGGCTCAAAAGTTACACAGTTATTTCATATTAAAACAGACCCATGGGAAACACAAAACTTATCTTTCTTTCCTGAACACAGAGCTCTGCTTACTCTAATGCGTAACGAAATGAAAGTTAAGGCAATGGAATTAGGTGATAAAAAAGAAAATATTAAAGGTGAAAAATATGACTTTTGGGATTTTTATTAAATACAAACCCATCAATATAAATTAATAAATGAAGTTACAAAAGGTGATGCGAAGTTACCCAAGAGATCTTAAAAAAAGAAAAGAACCATTGCACTTATCGAATACAAGAACTTAAAAGAATATACCGGTTCTGATACCGCTGAGGGCAAGAGAATATATCTAAATCAAGAGCTAGAGAAACAAGATGGAAAAAGCTGGCATTCCTATTTAGTAAAAATGTTTAATGCCTATTTTGAAGAAAAGCCTAACGAGACAGCACTTTGGAAAGAATTTACGACCATAAGAAATCATATTCAAGATAAAAGTCAGCCAAAAACACATACGTATCTATTACGTAAGACCAGATAGTTCGCCAATTACAGCGCACGTATAGTGATTTTAATTAGCAAAGGCTTTCAAATTGAAAGCCTTTGCTAATTATTATCTAGAAAAAAAATGACTACTCAAATTCAATTCTCAGTCCGATTACATGGAAGTCAGGTAGCTTTTTTGGTTTCTTAATAATCAATGCTTCTTTCTTTACCTTCCATTCTAAGACTTCATCACTTCCTAGCAGGGTAATAGAACGTATCTTTTGTGTATTCAGCTTAGCCGATTTTCCAAGCGATTTTATAGCGATATCTTTCGTGGGCTGTTCTAAGCAAAATGCATACATTAAATGATCTCCCTTTTTGGTAAAACGGATATCATCTTCACCATAAGTAATGTTCTTTTCGTTAAACTTCGCTGTTTTTACGGTTATTGCTTTTGCTGGTCGTTCTCCAAAAACTTTCCACGGGCGTGTGCCGTAAATACCTTCGCCATTAATGGCAATCCAATCCCCAATTTCTTCTAAAGTATGTAATAAATCTGGTTCTACATCGCCTTCAGGGGTTTGAACAATATTGATTAGTAAGTTTCCATTTTTACTTACAATATCACAAAGCATCTGAATGGTATAAGTCGCTGTTTTATATTCTTGGCCAGTTCTGTAATACCAATCGCCAATAGAAGTATCTGTTTGCCATGGATGCGGATTAATCTCATCCATTACCCCACGTTCCATATCTTGCACCCACTTGCCATTAGAAGGCTCTTTACAGTTGTAAATCGCCTCTAAAACACCATTATTAGCCGTTACATTTGTATTGTAAAAATTAGCAATCATGCTACGACCAATGTCTCCAAAAGGCATTTTACTGTCTGAATAGAGTAAATCTGGTTGATACTTATTTACTACTTCATTAATACTCGCTAACCACTCTTTCTGCATCTCTTTGTTCGTAGTCATCCATTCCGTATCTCCTTCAGCTGTTTTTTGGTGGTATAGCTCTTGATAATCAGGATTTGAGCCATCATAAGAAACTCCTTTATACGCTCCATTTTTATCTGCTCCGTGACTAGGTTGAAACCAAGTATAGCTCGCCCCTAAATGCTCGGAAATACCAAATTTTAAACCTTCCTTTTTTGCTGCTTCTTGCCAAAGGCCAACAATATCTTTCTTAGGCCCCATTTTTAAAGAATTCCAATCGTGAATTTTAGAATCCCACAAGAAGAAATTATCGTGATGTGTCCCCATACTCACAAAGTACTTGGCCCCTGCTTTCTTATATAACGCCATTAAAGCCTCTGGATTAAACCTTTCTGCTTTCCATAAAGGAATAATATCTTTGAACCCAAATTCTGATGGGTGCCCGTAGTGCTCTAGGTGATATTTATAAACATCACTACCTTCTTGGTACATTTTCTTCGCATACCAATCTCCTTGCCTTGGCACCGCTTGAGGCCCCCAGTGTGACCATATGCCAAATTTTGCATCTCGAAACCAATCTGGAAACTGATATGTTTTTAAGGAAGCATCGGTTGCTTTAAAGGGGCCTGGTGCTATAGCCGAATTTTCTTGAGCTTGGCTAATATTCGTTGTTCCTAATATACCGATAAGAACTAGTACTAAAATGGAATGTTTTTTCATGATTCAGTTTTTAGTTTCATTTATTCTACATGAGCATCTACATTGCCTCCAATGTTGTTCTCTACATACCCTTCTAATTGAATTTTATAAGCGTGCGCATATTTTGTAGGTACTTCCTTAGGCGCTTGTAGCACTAAACCACGCTCATCTCTTGTCCACTTTATTTTCTCATCACTCCCTAAAAGAGAAATATGTTCTATTTTTGAATTTAGAACTCCTATTTGCGTAGATAATGATGCTACGATGAGTTCCTCTTTTGGGGTATCCAATACAATTACATAAAACTCTTTATCCGATTTTTTAGTAAATCTGATATCGGTATTCTTATACTCAATCTTAAATTTCTCTACTTTATGTCCTCCTTCAGGTAACCTTGTTGGTCCTTCACCAAATATTGTCCAAGGTCTTGTTCCATAGATGGCTTCTCCATTAATGGCCAACCATCCGCCCATTTCAATTAATAGATCTTTCATTTCCTGCGGAATAGAACCATCTGGATTAGGTGGTACATTTAATAGCATCAATCCGTTTTTTGAAACAATGTCTACTAAAATATCTACAAGTTCATTTGGCGTTTTAAATTTTGCATTTGGTCTGTAAAACCAAGCACCCGGAGAAGTGTCTGTTAACCAGGTTGGTGATTTTGGTTGGTTGGGCCTGCCACGTTCGTAATCTTTAACCGCTACACTTTCTGGAAACGTAGACTCTTTATAAGAAACTACAACTTCTTTATTCCATTCTATTCCTTTATTATAATAATAGGCTAAAAATTGTAGTCTAGACTCCTCCGTCATATTTTCTAGCCACCAATCAAACCAAATTAAATCTGGTTGATACACATCCATATATTCTTTAATCTTTGCCCACCAGTCTGCATAGAATTGTTCATCTGGCGTATCAGATTCTAAAGAATGTGGGTTGGTATACAAGTCATAATCTTTAGGGGCTACCCCACCATATTGGTGTGCTGGAGCAAAATATTTCCATGTAAATGCTTGGTGAAAAGAGGCCATAAATTTTAAACCTGTAGCTTCAATCTCTTTCTTTAATGCTGCCGAAGGGTCAATACCACCGTAATTTTTTGAATTCCACCTAGTACTCTTACTATCCCACATGGCAAAGTTATCATGATGCATAGCAACCGGTCCTGCAAATTTAGCCCCCGATTTAAAAAATAAATCTGCCCATTCTTTTGCATCAAATGCCGTAGGGTTGAATTGTTCTATGATCTGTTTGTAACCATGCTTTGCAGGGTCACCATATTTCTTAGAGTGATGTAGAAAGTTCGTTGTAGGCTTCCCGTTCTTGGTAGGAACTTTTTTACCATCTTCATACATTTTCATTCCATGCCAACCTGCATAAAATTTCTCAGGATCTGATCCTTCAAAAGCAGAAGATACTGGACCCCAGTGTGCATAAATTCCGAATTTAGCATCTTGGAACCAGGTAGGTGATGCATTTACCTTTTCAAGAGATTCCCAGGTTTCTTCAAAATGTTTAACATCTTTTGTAGCTGAAGCGTTTTCTTTTTGTCCATAACTAAGCGAAAGGGCCAGTGATAGGCAAAGTGTTAAATTAAATTTTATCATTTTCAAAAAGTGGTTTGTTTGTAGTATGGCTATGCATCCTTTTCTAAAAAACTAGCATTATTTACCAGAATAGTTTTACTATATTTTTGTCTTTGTTCCCGCTGCTCTTGTTTCATTATATGTAGAAAACAAATGCTTAACTTTTGATTTATAGTTAGGATTATGAATCAAATTTTGACGCTCGTTCTCCACACTATTCTCTTTCAAATTGAATAGTGCTATTGGTTTTCTAGTAGTATCTGTTTTATCCTTTTTATCAAAAGCTATAATTAATTTATACCCATCTTCTACAATCATAACCTCTCTACCTGTACCAGATTGATTCATTAAATATGGGTGAACTTCTTTTGAATTTTCACCTAATAGAATAGGTAATAAATTAGCGGAATCATATGCTTGGTTTTCTGCAATTTCTTGCTTTGTAATTGCGGCAAGCGTTCCTAAAATGTCTAATCCTAAAACGGGTACTTTAGACCTAGTTCCTGCTTTAATTTTCCCAGGCCATGATGCAATAAAGGGTACTCTTTGTCCACCTTCATAAGCTTGATTTTTACCTCCTCTATAAATATCATTGGATTGGTGCCCAGAACTAATGGTTTCTTTACGGAGTAGGCCCCCGTTATCAGAAGTAAATAGAATAATCGTATTCTCGTAAATTCCTTTCTTCTTAAGTGTTTCTATTAACATAGCCATCTGCACATCCAATTCTTTTACAAGATCTAGGTGATGAGAAGGTGTTGTTTCTGCTATTTTTATACCATTAAGTTCGTTGGTCGGCGTATGCGGCAAATGCACTGCAAGAGAGCAATAATACATAAAGAAGGGTTGGTCTTCTGTGCTGTTCTCGATAAAATCTACAGCTTTATTTACCAGTAAAGGTCCCATATTGTGCGGATCCCAAGCGGTATCTCCCAAACCTTCATCCTTATCTAATTTAACCCCAAGTTTGGTCATATTTTCTTGAGAGATATATCCTATTTCTGAATTTGGTGTTAATGGCATCCATTTTTCATTCTCATATACCGCATAGGGAACATTTTGAATCCCAGCAGGAAATGTTAAGCTGTAATCAAATCCGTTCTGAACAGGTCCTCTTCCTGCAATCTGACGAATGTCTACATCAAGTTCTACATGTTTTCTAGGAGCTACATAAATTTTCGTGGGATCATCTTTTCTAAAAAAATCCATTCCAAATCCCCATTTACCTAAGAAAGCCGTTTGGTAACCTGCGTTTTTCATCAACTTACCTAAGGTCAATTGATCTAGGCCAATTGGCGATGGTTGGTACGCGCCCCAAACCCCCCATGGTGCATAACTACGGTAGCAATTATTACCCGTCATGATTGCATATCTTGAAGGAGCGCAAAGCGCTGCAGGTGAATGAGCATCCGTAAAAACCATCCCTTCTTTTGCCAATTGGTCTAAAGTGGGTGTTTCTACTATTATCGCATCAGAATGCATCTTTCGGTAATAAGAAACATCTCCTATACCTATATCATCTGCCAAAACCACAATCACATTTGGTTTTTGTTGCGCAGTTAATAATGCAGAAATACCCATAAAACAAGCGGTAACTAAAAGCTTTTTCATTGTCTGTTATTAAAATTTATAAACTGTTCTCATCTATTTTAACTCCCATGTTCTAACCCATTCATATTGGGTCGTACGTTCTTCCAAAGTACCATGCGTTACTAAACCTCCATCATCAGGAATAGGATTCCAATCATATGTCTCTATAGCCATATGAATATATGCAGGCATATTCCAAGCTACAGTAGGGTTTAAAGTGTAGGTATATGTACCATCTAGATAAAATAAAATTTCTGTATCGGATTTCCACCAAGCACCATAGACATAGAAGCGTTCATGGTTTTTTGTTTCTGGTGTAAATTGCTGCTGGACCCTTTTAGCTTCAGGGTTGCAAGTAGTTTTACGGTGTATGGCATTTGCATGAAAAATTTGATCCCATTTTTGTGCCCAAACTTCTGTTTTATCAGTAGTTCTGCCCACACATTCTTGAATGTCTAATTCTAATTTTTGCTCACAATCATACTTACTCATCAACCAAAAAGTAGAAGACATAACTGTTTTATTAGCTTTCATCTTAGCCTCATAATAATACCCAACTTTTCCAGGATTCAAAGATCTAACGATACCTCCTTGATGGGTGAATATTTTACCTTTCGTAGTGACTGGTTGATCTAATTTGCCTACCGTAACATTTAACTTCCCATCTTTTACAGCAACATTACTGGCTTTAAATAGTGCGGGTGGCCTACCATCCCATACCCAATCATTGCCAATAGGCTCTTTTTGCCATTTGGTTGTATCTAGAATATCTTGATCAAATTCATCAGACAATTCTGGCACTAACACCCATTTTTTATCTTTCGAGACCTCGGGAGTTTGGCCATAAAAAATACTACTCACCAAAAGAAAAGCTATATCTGTGAAAATTCTCATAGTCCTAAATTTGAGTTTTATGATTATCGGAGTACTACTCTCAAAATTAATTTAAGAGACTAGGATTGCAGACTACGTATGTTCTAGAATATAGAACGGATGATGAATTACTCTTAAAAGTCTTATAAACCTTTAAATTTCTCTGGAAACGCAGTAATAGGTGTTAGTGTTAAATCTTTGTAGTATACTTCTGCCGCCTCTGATTGTATTTGAATCTTACCTTTAGTAACCGGGTATGTTTTCCCATCCAAATCATACCGAATATTCTTTACGTTGTTCACTACAAAACCATTTACGACATGAAGACTTTCATTTCCTAAGCAATATATCTCTAAAGTATTCCATTCTCCATGTGGCTTTTCATGTAAAGTGGCTTTACTAGCTTGTCCCGATTCAAAATCTGCTCCCCATTTTAAAGGCGTTAAGGATCCTTTTGGATTATAAATAAAATAAGGCTTACCATTAGTTCTCATATTTTTATCCGAAGGGACATCCCCGTAGACATCACCCAAAGCAATGAAATCTCCACAATCTCCTTCCTGAACTTGAAATTCAGCACTAGCCATCCACACATTCCAAAAAGCACCATGGGGACCTTTAGCATGATAGAGGATACCACTATCTTTTTTTGTAGTTAATCTTGGTTCCCATTTCTTATCCCCCCATTTAAATTGTACTGATAGATGATAGTTACCATATTCTTTTTTCGTCGTTAATCCTCCATAAATTTCTCCTGTTATTTTTACGATAGCTTCTCCG